>DATJFU010000261.1:0-2856 GCA_035495495.1 Bdellovibrionota bacterium | reverse complement strand
TCCCGCCAGAAACGCGGCCGGGTCCGGCGCGCTCTCCAGCAGCTTGGGCACGAGACTCTCGACCTTGACGTCGTCCAGTCCCATGGCCACTCCGGCTTCGCGCGCCAGGATCACGAGCTTTCTCGCCACGTCGCGCCCCGAAAGGTCGTCGCGCGGGTCGGGCTCGGTGTAGCCGCGGCGCTTGGCTTCGTTCACGGCTGCCGAAAAGGGCCGGCCCGGCCCAAATTCACCGAACAAGAAGGAGAGCGTCCCGGAGAGGACGCCCTGGATCTCGAGCAATCCATCGCCCGTGCGCAGGAGCTCGCGGAGCGTGGAGATCACGGGCAGACCCGCGCCCACCGTGGCCTCGCAGTAGAACCGGGCCGACCCCGCGTCCTCGGCGGCATGCACCGCCCGGTAGCGGTCGAGCGGACCCGAGCCCAGCTGCTTGTTGGGCGTGACGATGTGGATGCCCTTCTTGAGCCAGCCCTCGTACTGGGCCGCGACGTCGGCGCTCGCCGAGCAATCCACGACCACCCAGTGGGGAGCGCCACCGCTCTCCAGCGCGTCCGTGAGGCGCGTGAGGTCGCCGCCGTGGGCGCCGTCCCAGGCCGTGACCCACTGATCCCAGGCGATGCCCTTGGGGTCCGCGGCCACCTTCTTGGATGAGGCCAGGCCCAGCAGCCGCAGGTCGAGGTGGAATCTTTTGCGAAGCGGCCCCGCCTGCGCCGCGAGCTGCGAGAGCAGCTCTGACCCGATGAGGCCCGGCCCCACGACGGCGACGGACACGGCGAGATCCGACAGAAAGAACGCGGCGTGCGCGGCGCGGAGCGCCCGGTCCACGTGGACCTCGTCGACCACGACCGAGATGTTTCGCTCCGACGACCCCTGGGCGATGGCGCGGACGCTGACGCCCGCCTTGCCCAGCGCCTGCAGAAAACGCCCGGCCACGCCAGCCCGCTCCACCATGGCATCGCCCACGGCGGCCACGACGCTGCACTTGGGGATCAGGTTCACGCGCTCGACCTGGCCATGCTCGAGCTCGGCGTAGAAAGCGCGTTCCACCGTCTGCTTGGCCCGCTCGCCCTCGCGCCCCGGCACGGCAAAGCAGATCGAGTGCTCGCTCGACGCCTGCGAGATCAAAATCACCGAGATTCCGTCGTTTCTGAGGGCCCCAAAGACCCGCTCGGCCACGCCGGGCACTCCCATCATGCCCGCACCCTCGACGTTGACGAGGGCCACCTGGTCCACGGTCGAGAACCCTTTCACGGGCCCCCCCGCCATGCCCGCCGGGCGCCGCGGTCCGATCAGGGTGCCCGGCGCGGAGGGATTGAGGGTGTTCTTGATGAGGATCGGAATCCCGAGCTCCGCGGCCGGGGCCATGGTGCGCGGGTGCAAGACCTTGGCGCCGAAGTACGCGAGCTCGGCCGCCTCGTCGTAGCTCAGCTCGGGCAGCACGACGGCCTCGGGCACGCGCCTTGGATCGGCGGAAAGCACGCCGTCGACGTCGGTCCAGATCACGACCTGCTCGGCGGACAGGAGCCTCCCCACGATGGCCGCGGAGTAGTCGCTGCCGTTGCGACCCAGGGTCACCGGGGCGCCGTCGGGCGTCGAGGCGACGTAACCCGAGATCACGGCCAGGCGGTGGTTAGAATGTTTGAGGCCATGGTCCGCGTGGCTCTGGCTCAGATCCCAGCGGATCGAGGGTCCCGCCGCGGCGGGTTCGACCACGACGAGCTCGCGGGCGTCCACCCAGGGCGCGACCGAACCGTCGCCCTTCTGCGCCTCGCGGGCCAGGAGGGCGGCCATGATCCGGGTGGACCAGAGCTCACCGTAGCCGCTGAAGAGTTCGAGGGTTTGCGAGGGGTAGGCCTTGGCGAGAGAAACGGCACCCAGCACGCCCAAGAGATCCGCCCGGTCCTTGTCGAGGGCGGCCTCGACCGCCGCGGCATCCTTGGGTTCGAGAAGGGCCCGTGCCGCCTCGCGGCTTCGGGCCAAAAGCGCGTCGAGCGCGGCCTCGGCCGACTTGTCGCGGGTCCGTGCCTTCTCGAGGGCGGCGATGAGCCCGTCCGTAACCCCGGCCATGGCCGAAACCACGACCGCCGTGCGGCCCGAGGCTCCGCGCTCCCGGTGGTCGGCGAGGACGATCCGGACCACGGACCGCATGCGGTCAGCATCCCGGACGCTCGTCCCTCCAAACTTGTGAACCACCCACATCGTCTTGAGATTTTAGCAGAAACTCGGACGGGGAGCCCCCCAGTGGAGGGCTCCCCGCCGTGATCTCGAATCCCAGCGGTCGCTGGGACTTTGACAGTCCGGATCCCGGACCTCAATGCGTCCGGCGGCTCGCCGCCGTATAGCGGTCGATGAGGCCCTGGATCTTGTTGCGGGTCTGATACCGCGACCCGTCGCGACCCAACACCTGCACGTCCGCCACCACCGACTGACCCCCGATTTCGAGAGGCCCGCCGCGGTTGGCGGTCGCCGCGAGCTCCCACGGATCCGCGCCGCGGAGGGCCTGGGACATGGACAGCACGTGGGCCGTACCTTCACCCGTACCCTGGTCCGGCGTCACGCCGCCGGGGGGTGGAATCTGCAGCTCGGGCGGCAGAAAGGGCGAAAGGTTGGAGCCAATCCAGATTCCACCGGGCGAGAGAAACACGCCGGTCTGAGGATTGACCGAAGGACCAAAGAACCTGAGCCCCAGCACGACCCGGCCCTGCGAATCGTAGAACGTGTAGCCCACGTTCACGGCCGGAAACTGCTGGTTGATGGCCGGAATCACGGCCGCCGCGCCCACGTACAGCTGGCCCCGCGTGCCGAAGTAGAAGTGCCAATTCACCGCGGGCGTGTTGAGCGGCGGGATCACGACGTCCG
>DATJFU010000260.1:0-4660 GCA_035495495.1 Bdellovibrionota bacterium | reverse complement strand
CGGCCAGCATCAAAATGATGGTCTCGAGGCCCTGGGACACGATCAGCACGTGCTCGAGCACGCCGTTCAAGGACCAGTAGCGGGACGAGTCCTCGAGGCCACGGATGGGTTCGACCAGGATCTTGGTGTTTCGGAGCTCGGCGGGGATCTCGGAGATCTTCTCGATGAGTTTGCCGGCGAGCCGGTCAAAGCTGGCGCGGACTTCCTCGCGGGGCATCCGCCGCGAGACCACGGGTTTGAGCCAGAGCCTGAGGTAGGCGCGCTGGTAGAGGGGCAGGCCGGCGCCGGGTTTTTGCAGCTGGGGCTCGTGGGCCGTGGTGTTTGACTTCATATTACGATCGTAATATGATTAGAGGGTGAAGTCAAGTGACCCTTCCACCCCCACACGGGCCGAGCAAAAGGCCCAAACTCGGCAGCGCATCTTGAAGGAGGCCGCGCGCCTCTTCAGGGAGCAGGGCTACGCCGCCACGGGCGTGGACGCCATCATGGAGGCCGCGGGCCTGACGGCCGGCGGGTTTTACGCCCACTTCAAGTCCAAGGACGATCTCCTCGAGCACACGCTCTCAGAGGCCCTGGACCAGTCGTGGAATCGGCTCACCGCGGGACTCGAGGGCGCGCCCGCCGAAAAGCGCGCGCAGCTTTTGGCCCGCTACCTCTCGCCCCAGCACCGGGACAACCCGGGGGTCGGGTGCCCTCTCGTGGGCATCGCCGCCGAGCTCACCCACCACTCGGAGAAGACAGCCGCCCTGGTGGCGCGGCACCTGGAGCGCCTCGCGGGGGCCATGGGCCGCTTGGGCATCCCTCGCGAGCAGGCACTTGGAGAATTCTCCAAGGCCGTCGGCGCGCTTCTTTTGGCGCGCCTGGTCCGGGGGCAGACGCTGAGTGATGAGATTTTGCGGCAGGGCCGCCGCTAAGCTTTGGGCCACCGCCCCATTTCCGTGTAGGATCGCGGCGATGAAACTCCATCACGAGGAAGTCACGATCAAGACGGCGGATGGGTCTTGCGACGCCCACTTCACGCACCCCGCGGACGGCGCGCACCCCGGCGTGATTCTGTACATGGATGCGTTTGGCGTGCGCCCCTACCTCAAGGAGATGGCCGACAAGCTGGCCGGTAAAGGGTACGCCGTCTTGGTTCCCAACCTCTTTTACCGCTCGGGCCACGCCCCGGTCCTCAAACTCACCTATCCGGTCAAGGCCGAGGACATGATCAAGTACCGGCCCCAGATCATGGAGCTCATCCAGAGCCTTTCTCCCGAGGCGGCCATGCGGGACGCCGGCGCCTACCTGGATTTCTTGGCCAGTCACAAGACCGCGGTGAAAGGCCAGAAGTTCGGCACCACGGGCTATTGCATGGGCGGAGCCTTCTCTCTCAGGACCGCGGCCCGCTACCCCGACCGGATCGCGGCGGCCGCGAGCTTTCACGCGGGACGCCTGGTCAGCGACGCGTCGGACAGTCTCCATCTGGAGCTGGGCAAGATCAAGGCACAGGTCTACGTGGCCCACGCGGACAACGACCAGAGCATGCCGCCGGACCAGATCGCCAAGTTCAAAGAAGCGGTCAAGAAATCCTCCATCCACGCGGAGGTCGAACTCTACGAGGGCGCGGCCCATGGATTCACGATGAAGGACCTGCCGGCATACAACGCCGAGGCCCTGGAACGGCACTGGGCCAAGCTGACCGCGTTTTTTGACCGCGCGTTCAAATAGTGGGATAAGGCCACCGGGTTTCAGGAATGGAAAAGCTGATCAAAGGAATCCTCGAGTTCAGAAAGAACCTCCTGCCTTCGCGCAAGGAGCTGTTCGCCAAGCTGGCCACGGGTCAGGCTCCCGACGTTCTTTTCATTACCTGCTCCGATAGCCGCGTGGCTCCGAACTGGTTTGCTTCGACCGACCCCGGCGACCTCTTTGTGGTGCGGAACGTGGGCAACATGGTGCCCCCCTGTGACCACCCCGACGGCACGGGTTATGACCACTCGGTAGCGGCCGCCATCGAGTTCTCGACGATCAACCTTAAGATCGCGGATATCGTCGTGTGCGGCCACTCGGGCTGCGGCGCGATCCATGCCCTGGCCCAAGGCGTGGATCGGATGCAGCCCTCGCACCTCAAGCGCTGGCTCAAGCTCGCGGACAACGCCCTCATGCGGGTGGCGCGGGTCCTCGATCCCGATCCGTCGCTTTCGGCCGAGGATCGCCTCTCGCAGAAAAACGTGCTGCAGCAGGTGGAGAACCTCAAGACCTACCCCAAGCTCCGCGAGCGGCATCAGAAGGGCGAGCTCCGCTTTCATGCCTGGTGGTTCAACATCGCCGAGGGTGGGGTCTACGCCTACGACGAGGCGGTTCACCGCTTTAGGCTCATCGACGACGATCTGGGCGGGACGCTCCTCGCCCAGGTGACGCAAGGTCGATCACGGTCCTGAACGTGATCTTGGCGCTCCGGTCCAGGCCGGGCGACTGAAGCAGATACTTGGCGTGGAATGAAGGCGGGTGCGGCCCCCGCGCAACCATCCAGTCCGCGTTCTCGTTCGGTGGAAGGTCGATCCCCCCGCGGAGCATGACAAATCGAGTGTGGCCGTCATCGTACTCGCTCTCGGTGAGCTCCCAGCCGGCGCCGCTCATGGCCTCGAGCTGGCCGGACCCGGTTTCGGCGGCCCACTGCCACTCTTCTTCTGAAGGCAGGCGCTCGCCCCTGAAGCGCGCGTAGGCCCGGGCGTCCTCGAGGGAAACGTACGTCACGGGATCCGAGAGCGAGCCCCCCTCCTGCAGAAACCTGAAGTCATCGCGGGGGTGGTAACCGGACACGCGCACGAACTCGAGAAACTCGCCCCGGGTCACCGGAGCTCGGCGAATCGCGACGTCGCGAACCGTGGCGGGGATCGAGTGGGTCACCCGGTCCTTGTAGAACCAGCCCCACATCGCGTAGTCGTCGGCGCCAAACGGATAACATCCGGTCTCGCGCTTCATGTGCTCGACTTGCATCACCCACTTGCCGCCCGGGATCCCGACAAAGCCGTCGGGGAGGTGCCCGGAATCCGCCGGGATCGTCGAGGTGAGATCGCCCTCGACGTCGGCGGTCGCGCGGACTGGGACCGGGGTACGCTCGTCGTAACCCGGCTCTCCGGCAGGAGTCAGGGTCGCGAGCCATCGCTGCCGGAGGTCGCCCATGCCGGCTCCGTCGTCACCCCAGGCGATGGCCTGGGTTCCACCCGCCGGGACGACGAACTCTTGGCCGGCGGCCAAATCCGCCGGCTCTGGCCAGAAAACGCGGGCCGTGGACTTTGGCCAGGTGGCGGGGGGGACGACCCTGAGGTCCTGTCCGCTGCGGTTTCTGAAGAGAATGAGCGTGCGCTCGCCGGAGCCCTCGGTCCAATCCCAGCGGTTGGCGTCCAGGCCTTTGACGCCGGTCGGGATCAGGGGAGACCAGCGTCCCCGGGCGAGGCCCCGCGCGTAGCGGTGTTGCACGAGGGACGTTTGCGCCAGGAGCGCGCGGTCGGAGGGCGAATAAGGATTCCAGCTCCCAAAGACGTTGTCCCAGATCAGAAGGCCCGAGCCGTTGAAAAAGCCGTAGACGATGTCGCCCTGGCGGTCCGTGTCCCAGCGGCGGATGGCCGTCTGGAGGTGCTGGGGCACGAGCCAGCGCTGCCGGTAGACGGAGGGCTGGTCCTCGCCGAGGTCGTACCACTGCGCCCAGGACTCGCGGGCCCGGGAGAGTTCGCGGTCCTCGGGCCGCCGTTCCGGGGCAAAGACCACCCCCGGCTTGGCGGCGTCCACCGCGGCCTTGAGCGCGGGCGGGGTCGAATCCATCGTGTCGAGCATCACGCCGTCGGCGTCGAGCGCGGCCACGACCTGGGCAAGCTCGCGGTACTGGTCCGTGGCGGGCTCGAGATCCCAGGGGTTGAAGTCCAGAAACACGTGGATCCCCGCCGCATGAAAGACGTCGACCGCCTCCCGGCGCAGGCCCTCGAGGCCCCCCGGCATCTGCCGGTAGAAATCGAACTGGGTCCTCAGGTCGTAGCCGAGCTGCGGGTACGCATGCCAGAGCAGCACCGAGTCCACTGGGCCAAAACGGCGCTTGAGGGTCTCGATGAGCTCGGCCGTGCGGTAGCGGCCCCCTCGAAAGAACTCCTCGTCATACATGAACACGTAGAACTGCCTAAAGGCCGTATCGCTCCACGCCTGGCGCGGATCGCGGTAAATCGAATCGTCGAAGCCGGCCGCCTTCAGCGCCTCCTGGCGGTAATGAACGAGGCCCTCGTACCAACGGGACCACTCCGCGGGCGTGGGGTTCTCGAGTCCAAAGAGCACGTCCAGGGTTCCCGCTGGCACCTCGGCTCGGAGGGATAGGCTCGAGGCGCAAGCCAGCGCGAGCGCCAGGCCAGTGAGAGCGCGGCGGTGGAATCTCACTTGCGCCCGACCCGCTTCATGAGGGCCTCGACCTCGCGGACGATGGTCTTGACCCGGGCGTCAACGATCTTGTGGCCCTTCTCGAGCGTGGCAAGCGTCGGATCACCCCAGGCTCCGGTCGGCGAGTAGACCGTGCCCTTCTTGCCGGGCACGCGCGTGAGGTAGCCGGGTCCCGGGGCGAAGTCCTTCTTGGCCTTGGCCATGTTCACGATCTCCGGCGCGAGTACCATCATCATGGAGGTTTCCGCCTCGTCGG
>DATJFU010000259.1:0-11639 GCA_035495495.1 Bdellovibrionota bacterium | reverse complement strand
TCCCACCCCGTCAAAAGGGCGCCCTTCCGGTTTCTTTTTTTCGTTCGACATTCTGAGAGTATAGTCCGCCCATGGGTATCGTCGGATCGCTTTTTTTCGTGGCCGGCCTGCTTGCGGCCTGGATCGCGTTTTGGAAGGCCTACTACGCCGTGATTCGGGGCAGCCACGAAACCCACTGGGCCACGACGGACGACGGTTGGCGCGTGGCGCTCTCGCGCTACCGGCCGGCCCCCGGCGCGCCCAAGCGGCCGATGCCCGTGATCCTCTGCCCGGGCCTCGGGGCCAACAGCCTCAGCTTTGACCTCTCCGAGGACGTCTCGCTCGCGCGGCACCTCTCTTCAAAGGGGTTCGACACCTGGGTTCTCGACCTCCGGGGCCACGGCTTTGCTGACCGGGTCAACCCGTTCTTGGACCGCTACGCCGATTGGGACATGGACGACTACGTGGACCGCGACGTCCCCGCCGCGGTGGAACTCGTGCGCTCCGTGACGGGCGCCCCCAAGGTGCATTGGGTGGGTCACAGCATGGGCGGGCTCGTGCTCTATTCCGTGCTTTGCCGGGGCGCCGACTACATCGCTTCCGGGATCGCCCTGGGCTCGTCCATGGAGCAGGCCGACCATCCGACCTGGTTCAAGCAGATGTCCAGGTTGAAGTGGGCCCTGCCGTTTGTCCCGATCACGCCCCTGGGGATCGTGGCCGCGCTCTTTAGCCCGGTGGCCGGCCGGCTAGAAAATCCCATCGACGAGTTCAACATGCACTTTGGCAACGCGGATCCGCTCCGGTACCGCCGCGCTCTGGCCTGCGTGTACCACGGCGTGCCCGCCTCGCTGCTGCGTCAGCTGGTCAGCACCCTCCAGCCGGGGGGCCTGCGCAGATCCGACGACCGCGCCGCGTACCTCGATGGCGCGGCCAAGTGCACGGTGTCCCTCATGGCCGTCGCGGGGGGCCGCGACCACCAGGCGCCGCCCGAGTCCGCCCGCCTCACGCTCGAGAAGTTCACGGGCGCAAAAGAGCGCAAATACGAGCTTTTGCCGGACTACGGGCACTTTGACCTCTTGATCGGCAAGACCGCCGCGCAGGACGTCTTTGCCAAGGTCGAGGAGTGGCTCGCCCGTCAGGGCTGAGCTTCAGGGAGCGGCCGGAACCGGCTCCAGAGTGACCACGTCCATGTAAGGACCCTGCAGGGTCATGCGGTTGACCTTGCCGACCGAGACCGCGTAGGCGGCGTCGATCGAGGCCTTGAGCGCTTGAAAGCCGAGCAGGCTCGACACCGTCGAACGGAGTTCGTTCACGTCTACCGTCACGCCGGCCGCGAGGTCGACATCGATGCGCTGAAGCACCTGTTGCGTGTTGTCGATCGCCTCGCTCATGAGGGCCGAGCGGTCAAGGAGCAGGTTGTGCTCTTCGACCACCGAAACCACGGACTCCTGGATCTGGTCTTCGGAGTTCTGGCGCATGATCTCGGCCTCATGCACGTGGGCCTTGGCCAGGTGAACCTCGTGAAAGATGCTGGCGTTGAAACCCACCCACTGCGAGGGGTTGATGAACGACCAGGCGGCCTCGTTCTTCAGGATCTGGGCGGCCCGCTCCATGTAGTAGATCTGCTTCAGTTCGAGCGACGCCGAAAGGACCCGCGGGGCCAGATCGCCAAAGGAGAGCTTCTGGGCGTCCTGGATCTGGGGCGGCTGCGAGTCCGCCAGGCGCACGACACCGTCGCGTGGCGAGAGACCGATACCGCGCGAGAGCGAGGCGTACTGCACGCGCAGGAGGCTCCGCAGCACGGCCTTGTCGTTTTCGTTCTGGATGATGAAGTTGCGGAACGCCAGCGACGTGCCGGGCTTGACCAAGCCCATCTGCTCGCGGACGCGCATCTCGTCGTAGTAGCGCTCCAGGAACGAGGTAAAGCCTTCGAGGTGCGACAGGTATACCTGGTCGCGCAGGATGCTGTAGTACAGGCCCTCGACCAGGTTCATCTGGTTGGCCACGAGAGCGCGGTACGAGAACACCTCGGACTGGTACATGGCCTTGGACTTATCGAGCTCGTACCATCCCGACGGAAAGATAAAGGGCATCAGGTTGCTGACCACCGTCGTGATCAGCGAGACCACGCCGACGCCCGAAAAGACGTCGACGGCCGAGAGCACCGTGCCTACCGACAGGCCGGGCACGAGCTTGGCGCGCGCGAGTTTGATCTCTTCATGGGCCTGATACAGGCGTTCGGCGCCCAGGCGGGTGTCGTACGAGTTGTTCTGAACCCGGCGGTAGAGGTCCTGAAGTCCCCAGACCCCGTTGGTCACGACGGAGTCGGGCGTGTTGGAGTCGTTCTTGCTCAGATACAGAAAGAAACGATTGCCGCCGTCGCGGTCCGCGGCGAACAGGCTGATGACTTCGCCCGTGGCGCAGAAGGTGACGAGGGTACCGTGCTGGTCCACGTCGGCGCGGGCCGCGCAGGCGCCCTTGTCCTGGAGTTCAACCGAGCTCGAGCCCGGCAGGTAAGAGCTCTGGAGGACGATTTTTCCACCGCTCTTCTTCTTGAGGTGGATCGAAGCCAGGGCCTGGCCGCTCGCCTCGTCGTCGACGTCAAAGGTGAGCTCGCTGCCGTGCTTGTTCTGGTCCGTGATGACGGTCTTGACCCGGGCATTCCGCACGGTGCCGTTCTCGATCATGCTCACGTCGCCCAGGTAGGTGCCCTTGAGGTCCTTGATGGGGTTTCGGCAGGCGCCCACCCCGAGGACGGAGACCGCGAGGAGCGTGCAGACCCAGGCCGATGACGCGCGAGTGCTCAGTTTGAACATGGGCGTGGGCATAGCACGGTGCTGCATTGATTCACAATGATAAAGATCAAGAATTAGGCGCTCGAGATGAGGTGATAACACACTGAAATAACTGGCTTTAATAGCATCTAGACCCCGCTCAAATCCCCCTAAAACGCACATGACACGACCTTTTCAGTCTGCTATGGTGCATCGCGTGAAACACCCCCAGAGCCTGATCCAACGGGTGGAGGTCCAGGTCCGGACCCGACCCCACGCGCCGGCCGTGAGATCGGACGCCGGCTCGGTGACCTACCGCGAACTCTGGGACCGGTCCGCCCGGGTCGCCGCGGCCCTCGCGGGCGCCGTCGGCGCCGGACAGCGCGCCGTGGGCGTCTGTCTCTCGCGCGGACCGCAGCTCCCTGTCGGCGTCCTCGGCATCCTGCGCGCCGGCGCGGGGTACGTGCCGCTCGACGCCGCCTATCCCGCCCAGCGCCTGCAGTACATGCTTTCGCAGTCGGGCGCCAAAATCGTTCTCGTCGACGCTGAGACCCGCTCGCTCCTTTCTCGCCCCGACGGGGTGGAATTCATTTCGATCGAGGACTGCGTCTCCGGGTCCGATGCCACCGCCGCTCCCGCGACGCCCGAGCGCGACGACGAACTCCTTGCGTACGTGATCTTTACCTCGGGCTCGACGGGCCAGCCCAAGGGCGTCGTGATGCCGCGCGGACCTCTCACGCGGCTCCTCGACTGGCAGCGCCCGCGCTCCAAGGCCGGCGCCGGCACCGTGACTCTGCAGTTCACGCCCATGAGCTTTGACGTTTCGTTTCAGGAGCTGTTCGCGACGTTCGAGACCGGCGGCACCCTCTTAATGATCCGCGAGACCGACCGCCTCGACCCGGATCGCCTGCTCGGCATCCTCCGCTCAGAAAAAGTCGAGCGCCTCTTTCTGCCGTTCGTCGCCCTGAACGCGCTCTGTGAGGTCGCGGGCGCCGAGGGCGCGCGCGGTCTTTGCCTCCGCGAGGTCATCACGGCGGGCGAACAGCTCGTCGTCACCCGCCATCTGCGGGCCTTCTTTTCGGCGCTCCCCGGCTGCACGCTCGACAACCAGTACGGCCCATCCGAGTCGCACGTGGTGACGGCGCACATCCTTGGGGGTTCTCCCGAGGAGTGGCCCGAGTTGCCTCCCATCGGGCACGCGGTGACCGACGCCGAGCTCAAGGTGACGGCCGAAGGCGAGCTCTGGCTCGGCGGCCCCGTGCTCGCCGAGGGCTACGCCGGGCGCCCCGATCTCACCCAAGAAAAATTCGTGACCGATGACGGCCGCCGCTATTACCGCACGGGTGACCTTGTGCGAGCGGGCCAGGACGGCGGCCTGGAGTATCTGGGACGCATGGATGGCCAGGTCAAGATCCGAGGCCACCGCGTCGAGCCGGGCGAGATCGAAGCCGCGCTTTCGTCGTTTTCGGCCGTGAGCCAGAGCGCGGTCATCGCGCGCGATGATCGCGCCGGGATCAAAGAGCTCGTGGCCTACCTGATCCTCGCCCCGGACCAGGAGATCACCACCACCCAGCTCCGCGCCCATCTCCGCGGGCGCGTGCCCGAGTACATGGTGCCGTCGACCTTTGTGCGGCTCGAGAGCTTTCCCAAGACCCCGAGCGGCAAGGTGGACCGTAGGTCCCTGCCTGCCCCGTCGGCCTCGAACCGGCTCAGTGCCGGCGCCGCCGCTCCGGTGAGCGCGCCCTCGGGCGATCCCGTGGTGACGGCCGTGCGGACGGCCTTTGCCGAGACCCTGGGTCTCGAGCTGGGTGAGGTCTCCAGCGAATCGCAGTTTTTTGAGCTGGGTGGAAACTCGCTCCTGGCCCTCAAGGCCGTGGCGGCCCTGCGGCGTTCGCTGCCGGCGGAGCTCGCCCAAGAGGTTTCGGCCGTGGCGTTGTTCGAAGCGCCCACCGTCTCGGGACTTGCCAAGAACCTGATCGAACGCGCTTCCGGCCAAGCGGGCAAAGACATCGCGGGTGACGCCCGAAAGCGCGCCGCCAAGGCCGCGGGATCGTCAAACGGCGTGGCGATCGTCGCGGTCGCCGGACGGTTTCCGGGCGCGGCAAACATCGACGAACTCTGGAAGCTCCTGACCGAGGGGCGGGACTCGGTGACGCGCTTCTCGGCGGCCGAGCTCGACCCTTCGCTCGATCCCGAGGTGACCTCGCAGCCCGGCTACGTTCGGGCCCGGGGCGTCCTTCCCGACGCGGACCTCTTTGACGCCGGCGCCTTCGGAGTATCGCCCAAAGAGGCCGAGGCGATGGACCCCCAGCAGCGCGTCTTTCTCGAGATCTGTCTCGAGGCGCTCGAGCGCGGGGCGCAGGCGGGCAAGACCACGGGATCGGTCGGCGTGTTCGCCGGCACGGGCAACAACACCTACTACACGCGCAATGTTCTCAATGACTCCCGCCTGATCGGGGCCATCGGCGAGTTCAACGCCATGGTCGCCAACGAAAAGGACTACGTGGCCATGCGCGTGGCCCACAAACTCAATCTCAAGGGCCCGGCCCTGAGCATCCACAGTGCGTGCTCTACCTCCCTCGTCGCGGTCGTCCAGGCCGTTCACAGCCTGCTCCGGGGCGAGTGCGACCTCGCCCTGGCCGGCGGCGCGTCGGTCACGAGCCCCGTCAAGAGCGGCTACCTGTACCAAGAGGGTGGAATGCTCTCGGCCGATGGCTCGTGCCGTCCCTTTGACGAGTCCGCCCAGGGCACCGTGTTCAGCGACGGCGCGGGCGTGGTCCTCCTCAAACGCCTCGAGGACGCCCAGCGCGACGGAGATACGATTCTTTCTGTGATCCGCGGCGCGGCGTTGAACAACGACGGCGCCGAGAAGGCGAGCTTCACCGCCCCCAGCGTTCAGGGACAGGCGGCCGTCATCGCGGCGGCCCAAGCCCAAGCCGGTTGGGATTCGGGCACCATCCAGTACGTCGAGGCCCACGGAACGGCCACGCCCCTGGGCGATCCGGTCGAGGTTCAAGGTCTCGGACTCGCGTTCAAGTCGGGGGCCGCGCAGCCTCTGGCCGCCGGGAGCTGCGCCCTGGGTTCGATCAAGGGTAACTTCGGCCACATGACCGCCGCCGCGGGCGTGGCGGGCCTGATCAAGACGGCGCTCTCGATCCACCACCGCGTTCTGCCCTCGACGGCCCATTTCAAGAAGCCCAACCCGAAGATCGACTTCGCCTCGACGCCGTTCTTTGTATCGTCACGGGTCCAGCCCTGGCCCCGGCCCACCCAGACCTTGCGGGCCGGCGTGAGCTCGTTTGGCGTGGGCGGAACCAACGCCCACGTGGTGCTCGAAGAAGCCCCGCCGCAGGGTCCCGCCGGACTGGCCCGGCCAGTCCAGCTCGTGACCCTCTCGGCCCGCTCACTCGCCGCGCTTGAGGCAAATTCCACCTCCATGGCCCACGCCCTCCAGGGCCGCGCCGGCTGCGATTTGGCCGATGCCGCCTACTCGCTCTCGACGGGGCGCGGAGCGTACGCCTGGAGGCGCGCGATTCTCGCCTCCTCCGGTGATGAGGCCGCGTCGGTGCTCCGGCAGCCCCAGGGCAAGCCCAAGGCCGTGGGGACAAAGACGCCCCCCGTGACCTTCTTGTTTCCGGGGCAGGGTTCGCAGTACGTGGGCATGGGCAAGGGGCTCTACGAGACCGAGCCCGTGTTCCGCGCCGCAGTCGACCGTTGCTCGGAGATCCTGCTGCCCCTCCTGGGCGAGGACCTCCGGGCGACCCTCTTCGCCGAGGATTCGGCCGAGGCCCAGACACGCCTTCGCAACACCTTCTACACGCAGCCCGGCATCTTCGTGCTCGCGTACTCGCTCTCACAGCTCCTCATGCGGTGGGGCATCCGGCCCGCCCGGCTCGTGGGTCACAGCGTGGGCGAGTTCGTCGCCGCGGTGCTCGCGGGCGTCATGTCCCTCGAGTCCGCTCTGGGCCTGATCACCGCCCGCGCGCGGGCCATGGCCTCGCTCCCCGGCGGGGTCATGCTCTCGGTGCGCCAGCCGGTCGAGAAAACCGTGGGATCCATCGAAAAAGCCGGTCTCCAGGCCGAAGTCCAGGTGGCCTCGATCAATGCGCCAAGCCTCTGCGTGCTCGCTGGCCCGGCCGACGCGGTCCTCAAGGCGCAGACCGCGCTCGAGGCGGAGGGTGCCGTCTGCAAGCCCCTGCACACGTCCCATGCGTTTCATTCGGCCATGATGGACCCGGCGGTCGAGCCCTTTCGCAAGGAGGTCGCCAAGGTCCAGCTCAGCGCTCCCAGAATCCCGATCATCTCCACGGTGACCGGACGTGAGCTCTCGCCTCAAGAAGCCTTGAACCCCGAGTACTGGGCCCGCCACATGCGCGAGACCGTGAACTTCTCGGCGGCCATCCAGGCCGTGCTCGACCTGCCCGAGCCGGGCGCGCTCCTGGAGCTCGGCCCGCGCGGCACTCTGGCCATCCTGGCGCGCCAACACCCCGGCGCCCCCAAGGCCGCGGCGATCGCTGCCGCCCTCTCGGATCGCGCCGACGGCGACGCCGAGCCCAAGGCCCTGCTCAAGGCGCTGGGTGACCTCTGGTGCAATGGCGTCGACGTCGACTGGACCCGCTTTTACGAAAACGAAGGCCGCCGCCGCGTCGCCCTCCCGGCCACGCCGCTCGACCGCAAACGCTTCTGGGCCGGCGGGGCGCCCGCGCGCGCCGCGGCCGCGCAAACCCTACTGCCCCTTTCACCGTCCCCTCTTGTTGGAGAAACCCCGATGACCCCCACCGTCAGCCGCAAAGACATTCTGCTCACCAAGATCCGCGAAGTGCTCGAAGAGAGTTCGGGTAACGATCTCTCTGGCGCCGACATGGCCTCGAGCTTCTTGGAGCTCGGCCTGGACTCGCTGCTCCTCACGCAGCTCGCGACCCAGCTCCAGAAGGCCATGGGCACGCCGGTGACCTTCAGACAGCTGCTCGAGGAGACGCCGTCTCCCTCGACGCTTGCCGAAAAACTCCACGCCACGCTGCCGGCCGACAAGTTCTCTGCTCCGCCGGACGTGCGGGGCGCGTCCTCCCCCACCGCCGCTCCCGCCCAGGCGCCCTCCCCGGCCCCGATGATGGCCGCCATGCCCGCTCAGGGCATGCCGGTCGTCGCGATGCCGATGGTCTCCGTGGCGCAGGTCGGCGCCCTCTCGGGCCCCGCGGTGCTCGAGGGCTACCTCCAGCACCAGGTCAGCTACTTCAGCCAGCAGCTCGTGAATCTGCGGGGCTCGGGCCACGTCGCGGGCGCGATGCCGGCCGCCCCGGCAGGCGACAAGCCCAAGGCCGCCTTCGGCGCCGGCACGCGCATCACCACCGCCAAGACGGGTGGAATGACGGCCGAGCAGAAGGCGTGGCTCGACGGCTTTGCCGAGCGCTACAACCGCAAGACCGCGGGTTCAAAGAAGTCCACCGCGGCCAACCGCGACGTACTCGCCGATCCCCGGGTGGTCTCGGGCTTCAGACCCGAGATCAAGGAGATCATCTACCCGATCGTGGTTGACCGGTCCGAGGGCTCATACCTTTACGACATCGACGGCAACAAGTACGTCGACATGACTTGCGGCTTTGGATCGAACTTCTTTGGAAACGGCGCCGAGTTCATCCGCAAGGCCGTGCACGAGCAGCTGGACAAGGGCTACGAGATCGGACCCCAGAACGCCCTGACCGGCACCGTCGCCCGCCTCTTCTGCGAAGTGACGGGTAACGAACGCACGGTTCTCTGTAACACCGGCTCCGAGGCCGTCTTGGGCGCCGTGCGCCTGGCCCGCACCGTGACCGGCCGCGACCTCGTGGCCGTGTTCTCGGGCGCCTACCACGGCATCAACGACGAGGTGATCCTGCGGCCCACCCGCTCGGGCAAGTCCCTGCCCGCGGCCCCGGGCATCCCCGAGTCGCACGTCGAGAACATGCTGATCCTCGAGTACGGCAGCGACGAAGCCCTCAAGGTCATCCGCGAGCGCGCCCATGAGCTCGCCGCCGTGCTCGTCGAGCCGGTCCAGAGCCGGCGCCCGGACTTGCAGCCGGGCGAGTTCCTCAAGGAGGTCCGCGCGATCACCGAGGCCAGTGGCTCGGCGCTGATCTTTGACGAGGTGATCACGGGCTTCAGGATCCATCCCGGAGGCGCGCAGGCGCACTTTGGCATCCGCGCCGACCTCGCCACCTATGGCAAGATCTTTGGCGGTGGCATGCCCGTGGGCGCCATCTCCGGCAAAGCCAAGTTCATGGACGCCCTCGACGGCGGCTCGTGGAAGTTTGGCGACGACAGCATGCCCACCGTGGGCGTGACCTACTTTGCCGGCACCTTTGTGCGCCACCCGCTGGCCCTCGCGGCCTCCAAGGTGGTGCTCGAGGAGCTCAAGGCCAAGGGCACGGCCCTGACCGACGAGGCGAGCGCCAAGGCCAAGAAGGTGGCCGACGGGCTCAACGAGCTCTTTCACCGCACCGGGGCGCCGCTCAAGATGAAGCGCTTTGGCTCGCTGATGAAGCTCGCGTACACCGAAGAACAACCCTACGGCGACCTCCTGTACCCCGTGCTCCGTGAAAAAGGGTTGCACATCTGGGACGCGCGTCCCAGCTTCGTGACCCTGGCCCACACGGACGCGGACATCGCCCAAGTCCTCAAGGCCTTCGAAGAAGCGGTGGCTGAACTTCAAGCCGTTGGCATCATCCCCGGCGCGAGCGAGAGGGCGGCTCCCGCCGCCAAGAACGAGGGCTCGCGCCCCGGTCTCATGATCTCGTCCGAGCCGCCGGTCAAAGGCGCCCGCCTGGGCCGCGACTCGGAAGGCAATCCGGCTTGGTACGTGGCCGACCCGGCTCAACCCGGAAAGTTCGTGAAGGTTTGACGATGGGATCCCGCACCGAGCGTCCCGTCCTGGAGATCCTCCGCGAGACGGCCCTTCACGACCGGATCACAGGCAGCCTCGCCAAGGGCGGCGCCTTTGCGTTCGCCGCCAGGCGCGAACGCGGGTTTCTGCTTCCGGCGCAGTCCCGCAAGCAGGTCGACTTCGACGCCGGCCGTCTCTGCGCCCGCCGGGCCCTGGAGAAGGCCACAGGCAGCGCGGATCACGTGATCCCGCGTGGGGATGATCGCGCCCCCGTGTGGCCCCAGGGCTTTCACGGTTCGATCACCCACACTGATCGGTTCGTGGCCGCCGTCGTGGCGCCCCGGACCGACCTCAAGCTGGGCGTCGACGCCGAAGAATGGCTGTCAGTCCGCGCTTGCGAAGAGGTCGAACCCCAGGTCTGCGTGGGCACCGAGGTGCAAGCCGTCGAAAAGGTACTGTCCCTCACCCGCCCCCGGGCCGTCACCCTGATCTTCTCGGCCAAGGAGGCGCTGTACAAGGCGCTCGCGCCGTCGGTGGGCCGGTACTTCGACTTTCAAGACGCGCAGGTCGCCGACGTGCGCAGGGCCGAGGGCGAACGTTCGGCCGAGCTCGATCTCGTGCTGCTCACCGACCTCGGCGCCGAGCTCCTCCGCGGGAGCCGCGTCACGGCCCTGGCGACCTGGGACGACGAGCGCGCCTTCTGTCTGATTCTGAATTAGCGGCGAACGAGAACTTTCAAGATCGATCCGGCGAACCGCGTGGCCAAGAGGACCGTGGGGCGGGGATCGGTCCACGCCCAGGTCATGCGCGCCGACGGCCAGATCGACGACACGGCCGCGCGCGCGAGCCAGCGGAGTGTTTCGCCGAGGCTCGACCTGCGGGCCCTCAAGGCCTGCAGGGCCCCCGCGACATCCCCCAGAGTCCACTCCAGGCGGCGGCCCGGCTCGTACTCCGCGGCGACCGGCACGGCCGACGGATCCAGAGAAACCGCCGAGGCCACGGCCGAGGCCGGGAGATCGACCCCGCAATGCCAGGCCAGGACCACAGAAGCGTCCAGGCGGGGGTTGATCTCCAAGAAGTCGCTGCGGGTTCCGTCCACGAGAAACTGAACACATCCGGGACCGTCGAACGAGAGCTGTTGCACGAAACGCTCGACCCACTTCCACCGCATGGGATCCAGCGCCACAGAGACGCTTTCGACGCCGTATCCGGTGCCTTCGGGGTCGTCGGTTCGGAGAACGCGGCTCTCAAAGCGCTGGGTCAGCTTTCCACCCCGCGCGTGAAACATGCAGTTATGGCGGAGTCCCGGTGATTTGGACTGAACCAGCAGGATTCCCGCGTCTCCCGGCCATTCGGGCAGGAGCCTCGCGCGTTCGGCGGCGTCGTCGAGGATCAGGGCCTTGCGGTCGGCGACCCGGGCAAAAGAATCGACGGGCTTGACCACGAGCGGGTAACCCACCTCGGCCAGGGCCTTCTCAAAACCTTGCGCGTCGCGGACCTGCTTCCAATCGCAGACGTGCAGCCCGGCCTGCGCGGCCGCGGCGTTGGCCCTGGGCTTGTCGAGGCAGAGCGAGACCGTCGCGCCGGAGGGGGCGACCAGGGTACGCAGCGCCCGGATCTCTTTTTCGCGGGTCATGATCGAGCGCAGGCTCTCCTCGCCCACGGGCAGCACGGCCACGATCGAAGAGTCGTTCTTAAGAACCTCTTCGACGGCATGCGCGTAGATCGTCCCGGCGGAGGACGGAGGCAGCGCCACCGTTCCACCCAGGTGGCGCGAGGCGCGGCAGGCGGCCGTGTACTCGTCGTCCTCTTTGCCCAGCTCGTGGCCCAGGACAGGGGTCCACCCAGCCGCTGCCAGGGAGCGGATCACCGTCAGGGTCTGTCTGTAGGCTTCAAGGACGAGAACTCGGGACATAAACTAAATAAGTTTAGGAAGGGGGCCGGGTTTCTAATTGCCGCGTATAGTCATTTAGACCTTTTCGGCTACCGACACAATCGGATAATAAGGAGGCGATCATGCCCCTCCA
>DATJFU010000258.1:0-6577 GCA_035495495.1 Bdellovibrionota bacterium | reverse complement strand
GGTTTCGGCCCTTTGATGATTACAACCCTGAAGACCCGTTTACCCGCGAGCGGCATGGAGCCACTGCCGTGGATCAAACTTACGGCGCCGCCGTGGCTGAGGAGGGCCCCACCCACTCGGTCAGCGCGACGGCCATGAGCTCTAACGATCTCCGCGATGCCCTGCGGGGAGAAATCCAGGCGCGCCTGCACACCGACCGGCACGTGCTCCTGGACGTCGTCCAGAAGGTGCATCCGCCGGCCCAGTGTAGCAACAACTCGTGCACCGCCGGGCCGCCGGGCCAAGCGGCGCCGAGCCTCGAACCCTACACCCACGCGCTTTCGGTCTGTGAAGGGCTGCACGATGCGGCCTTGCGGGCGAACCTGGACGAAGCGGGAACCCAGCTTGCGACCAACGCCGCGCTCATCGGGGTTCCGGTTCCACCCGGCACCACGGGACAGACGCAGGTCACCGGCCACGACGCGGCCGTGACGCCTGTCCAGCCGGCGCCAGTCGCGCCGGGTGGCCACGGCGGAGCGGTCGGCGGCGGCTGAGTCTCAGTCTTCTTTCGCGCCGTTCTCCGCCTCTCGGGCGAGCCGGCTGGCAGCCTGCTTGCGCGCGGTCGCCGGATCCATCGTGAGGTTGCGCCCAAAGAGCAGGCGCTCGTAGAGGCGGTGGAATGGCACCGCCGAGAAAAACCCCAGAATCGCCGAGAGCCCGGTCAGGCGCAGGTCATCCGCGGGGCTCACCGGCGCCATGCGCGCCCGCGCGAAGAGGGCATCAAACACGTACGCGAGGCCGATACGAAAAACCGCGCCGTGCACGATGACGGCCGCCGGAAACACGAAGAGGTGCCGATGGCGGTGCCAGTACGCCCTCGGCCCGCCGGACCGCACGAGCCCGAGCACCGGGAGATACGTGAAGGCAGCCGTCCAAAATCCCACGAAGAGAGTGATGCGCAGATGGTTGATCCAAGGGTCGTCGGCGCGCCCCGACTTCACATGCGCGTACCAGGCCCAGGCCAGGGCCTCAAGCAGCATCACGACCGTGAATGCCACCCCGTGGGCGTACCAGAGGCTCTTGTCGCGACGGGGAGCCGGTCCCTCGACATCCGCGGGCGGAAGGTCGCTCATGGCCTCCGAGTTGCGCGTGACCGAATAGTACAGCACGCCGATGACCGACGCGGCGATCCCCGCGGGGACGCAGGGGTCGGCATAATCCGAGAGGTAGTGACGCGGAAGGTGGCCAAAGAACTTGTGGGCCTCGTGGGCCAGCTGGATGATCAGTCCGGCCGCGATGTTGATCATCGCGCCGACCCAGATATCCTCGCCCCGTCCGCGGTAGCGGCGGGTTGTCATCACGGAACGCTTGGGCATCATCAGGATTGTAGCCCAGGTTCGCGGGGCAGCATGGACTTTGCAACTCCATGCCCAAATGAGCGAACAAAAGCGTCATCTCTACTACGATCAACAAAGACCCTCCGAAGAACCGGTGGACTGCGCGCGGAGCCCCCTCCGGCAGGACGAATTGTCCCGCCGGCCCCGCACCCTCGAGGACCAGTATTTCTTCGAAGAAGAGAGGCACCGAAAAGAGCCCGCGTCCGTTGAAATCCCTTTGCCTCTGAAAGAGACGAACCGCCTCGCAGAATCGCCCGTACGGGGGTTTTGGGATCGCGTTGTAAGGGTATTGCTCAAGAATTCCGACCCCGACTGGAGGCCGTAGGCCTCTCAGGAGATGACGGCGTCGGCTTCGATCTCGATCAGAAACTCGCGCCCGATGAGGGCCCTGATCTCCAACATCGACGTCGCCGGGACGGCGGCGCCAAAGAATTCGGCATGGGCGCGACCATATTCTTCCCAGCGCGAAATGTCGGTGACGAACATGCGGGTGCGGATGATATTGCCCCGATCCGCGCCCAGTTCACGGAGGGCCTTTTCGATGATCTCGAGACTCCGCTTGGCCTGACCGTAGCCGTCTCCCAGGGAAACGGGGCGGCCATGATCGTCAACGGCCACCGTGCCGGTCACGGCAATCGTGTGGCCCATGCGGATCGCACGGCAATAACCCACTTTTTTCTCCCAAGGGGCGCCCGAGAAACTCCGTTGCACCATGGGCCGGTTTTACGCTAATCCTGCTCCATGCTCAAGGTGGCCCCCACGCTGATCGTCGATGAAGTAGAACCCTCGCTCCGCTTCTGGACGGAGCGCCTGGGGTTTGAAAAGGCGGTGGACGTGCCTGGGGATGACGGCAAGCTCGTGTTTGCCATGCTGGTCAAGGGCGCCGCTGAGGTGCACCTGCAGGCCCGCGCCTCCCTAAGAAAGGACATGCCCTATCTTGCCGACTGCCGCATGCCCCCGTCGAGCTACCTGTACTTTGACGTCGAAGACGTGAAGGCCCTCCACGCCGAGCTCAAGGACTGCGACATCGTGACGCCCTTAGAAAAGACCTTTTATGGGGCGACCCATTTCTTTATCCGGGAGCCGGGCGGCCACTTTCTGGGCTTTAGCCAGAACGGAACGTGACGACGCCGCCCTGACGCATGCTACCCTGGGAGCATGCGCCGCCGCCTCGGCATCCTGACTCTCATCCTGATCACCGCGCTCCCCGTCTCCGCCCGCGCCTATGGCAACGAGACGAAACAGGCGGCGGGGCGCACCATCTCGCTGGACTTGGGGTACATCCCACCCCTCGGGACCAACCGCTCGATGCACAACCTCTGGCTCGAGTACGAATACGTGGGCACCAACCTCTTTGATCTGGTGAGTGACAAGACGTTTATCGGTGGAAACTTTCTCACGCGCACGATCTGGTCGGTCGCCGACTTCTCGCTCTGGTACATCCTGGGCGACACGGGTTTTTTCATCGCCAACCACGAGTTCGGACACGGCACCCGGTGCATCGCGGACAACAGCACACCGACCTTCACCTGGACCGGCGGGGGAAGTCACACCTCCATCATCACCTTTGCCCTCGAGGGATTTCTGCACGCCGGCCACAGCTCGTCGGCTTTTACCTCCTGCAGCGGCGGCGGCGTCTCGGGCACGTTTCCGACCGGTTGGGCCGTCGTGGGCTCGGCCGGCGGCATGAACAACTCCATGATGTTCGCCGAGACTCTCGAGGACGAGGTCTATTACAACACCGGACATCTTCTCGAACTGGCTCCGTACCTGCATGCCAAGACGGACGCCTTCTACTACGGTCGAAGCAAGAGCACGACCAACAACGATGTCACGTCCATCACGGGCACGTGGCAGTCCCTGGGCTACAACATCACCGCCCAGAACGTCAGCCAGGGCGGGCTCGTCTCCTTTCTCGCGGACCCCTACACCTACGCCTTTGTCTGGGGTCTGTTTCGGTACATCGGCACCGGAGATCCCAACATCACGGCCCCCAAGATCGGCCGGTTTGCGCTCCCGGGTCTCAGCTTCTTTGAGAACCGAAACGGGCTCTCGTACCGTCTGAGAACGGCATACGACACCGGTTCCACCTCGTACCCGGTCAGCTTGGAGTACGTGTACCAGGGCAAGCCCACGGTCGAAGCGTCGTTTGGCATCCGCCACTCCGAACCCATCGGTAACGTGCGCAAGACGGGATCCATGATTCAGGGCTACATCAACTCGGAGCTGGGACTGGGCCTCCGGGCGATGAAGGACTTCAGGGCCGGATCGCACTCGTTCTTTGATCTCGAGGGGTCGATCTTCACCGCCCAATCCCTCGAGGGTGAGCGCAACATGGGCCACATGCTCTTTAACCCGGTGGGAATCGAGGTCGCCGCGCGATACTCGATCATCTATTGAAAACCTGTTTGCATGAAACGCAACGCAATTTGACGCGTTGCATCACTCCTGGTACTGACGTGGGCAAGACTCTAACGCCAGGGAGAGAACCGTGTCCAAATCCACGTCTTTGCTCAGCTTTTCTGCTTTCATCATCGCCGGATCCGCGGCCTTAGCCGCCTGCCAGCCCAAGCCCGATCCGGCGCCGAACCTGGTCATCGCCGTGGATCCGGCAAACCCCACCACTCAGGCGGTCGCTCCTTTTAATTACGGCTCGGTGAACCTCACCCAGTCCGCGACGCACACGTTTTCGGTGACCAACACGGGCGACCTGCCCGGAACGCTCCGGGATGTGACGAGCGGTGGAACCAAACTGGCGACGCCTTTTGCGCTTTCTACCTCCGCGACGCCGGCTGAGGGCGCGACGCCCGAATGCGCGACCGGCACCGTTCTTCAGCCCGGCCAGGGCTGCGTGTTTGAAGTGACCTTTGCCCCCGTCGACGAGCTCTCGTACAGCGACGGCGTCGAACTCGCCTACGACTACGCCAATGAGGACGGCAAGGCCGCCTCGGGCCAGAGCACCCTCGGCCTCATCGGCAAGGGCAAGCTCGACTGCTCGGTCTCAGCCGAGCTCACCGCCGACAAGCAGCATGGTATCGACGACGCCAACGCCCAGATGCAAGCCGACGCCGCCCGCGGCACCGCCGACGGCCAAGCCCTCACCTACCAGGACGGTCAGACCGACGGTTACAATGCCGGTTACACCAATGGTTACAATGCCGGCTACCACAGCCCGCAGGGCTACGACCTTGGCCACAGCGACGGCTACACGATCGGCTACAACCGCGGACTCTCGGACACCGCCTCTTGCACACGCGGGTCGACCGACGGCTACAACCGCGGCGTCTCCGACGGCAACACCGTCGGCAGAAACGACGGTTACGATGACGGCTATGACGTGGGTTACGCCGCCGGATCGAGCAGCGGCTACGACAACGGCTATGACGACGGCTACGTCGACGGCAAGATCGACGGTTACAACGAAGGGGCTTCTTCGGCCTCCTCGACGGGCCGTTCGGACGGCTACACCGACGGCTACGACGCCTACTATCCCAATGGCTATGATGACGGTTACTGGGATGGCGCCAACTCGTGCTCCGGATCGGGCTCGCAAACCCTGAACGGCTCCGAAGGCGGCACGAGCGGCAACGGCTCGGATCCCCTGCCCACCGACAAGTACGGCAAGGCCTGCTACGACCAGGGCTACAACGGCACCTACAGCACGAGCGCCTACTACAACGCTTACAACGCCGCCAAGGCCGCTAACCAGCAGTACCAAAGCGGCTACTCAGAAGGTTACGGCCGCGGTCAGACCGATGGCCGGGTCAACGGCACCGCCGATGGGTACCGCGACGGCAAGGCCGCGGGTGACCACGACGGCTTTGTCGCCGGCTCGAGCGTAGAGTACGGCAACTGCTACAACGCCTCGTACCCCTCGGGCTACACCGCGGGTTACAACAGCGGTTACAACACGGGTTACAGCAACGGGTGGAACGACGGCGACTACGACGGCTACCACACGACCTATAATCAGGGTTACAACGTGGGCTACGACGACGGCTTTGATGACGGTTACCAGCCGGGCTACGACGCCACGTACGCCGACGCCTACACCAACGGTTATAACTCCGGCGAGAACGACGGCTACGCCACGGGCTACGACGACGGCTACGCCGACGGCCAGTACGACACCTGCGGCGGATCCGGATCGCAGCCGGCGAGCACCCTCCAGGTGCTGCGCCAGCGCGACCGCACTCCGGAGATCGGAGAACGTCCGGCGGATTACCTGGCGGGCAACGAGGTCCAGCAGGCGAAACTGGCGGCGCAGGCCTCGGGCACGCCGCTGCCCTCGACCCTGAAGCTCCGCAAGGTGGGGCACCCCACGCCGGCGCTGCCGGACAGCCTGACGCTGTCGCCGGACGAGCAAGCCCAGATCAACGGTCCGGACGGAATCAGCTCTCTCAGCAACCCGCTGTCCCTGCGTAATTTCTTGCGCACGGAGCTGACTTCGATCTACGGCGGCGGACGCGACAAAAACGCGCCCCATGTGCCGAAGGATCAGTCGAGCCCCATCTGGAGCGCGCTCGAGGCCCACAAGGCCGAGCGTCTCCCGAAGGAACTGCTGAAGAAGAACTGAGACGGGCCGAAAAAAATCCGTCAGGCCGGGACGCGTTGGTCGCCGGGCTCCGCCTCGGGACGGCCCTTCAGGCCATGCTCCTGGCCGTCCTCGAGGCCCGTGACGTGAAAGCCGTACTCGCGCCAGGCCTGGATGCCGCCGTCCAGTTCCATCACGGGAAAGCCTTCTGCCGCGAAGTGGGCCGCGGCTTTGGCGGCCAGGTGGCAGTACGGGGTGTAGCAGTAAAAGATGTTCACTTCGCTCTTTGACAGCTGGTCGTACGACCCCCATTTGCTGTCGGGGAGGCTCACGGCGCCGGGGATGTGCCCCTTTTCAAAATCCTTGGCCGCGCGGACGTCAAAGAGCTTGGGGGCCTGGCCGTCGTCGATGCGATGCTTGAGGTCAGTTGGGCCAAGCGTGAACTTGACCTTGTTCTCAAAAAACTTCTGGGCCTTTTCTGGATCGATCACAGCTTTGGGTTTGTGGGTCTTCATGACTTCTCCTGATGGGTTTTGGCGCGACATCCCACCCCCGTGTTGCAAGTCCGCGACCTGCGCGGCTGGCCAAGAGCTCCCGCATGGATCCTGGCACGGCTCGCCGTCCTGGGCCTGGCCTACCCGGCTGCCGCGTGGCACACTCGGTCCCA
>DATJFU010000257.1:0-2425 GCA_035495495.1 Bdellovibrionota bacterium | reverse complement strand
ATTCACGAAGGGGCGCAGCCCCAGCCACTCCTCGTGCCAGAGGTGCAGCGAGCGGTGATAACCGTCCTCGGTTTGAAGACGGGAGACGAAGGCCCGGAGCGTGAGCGTCTTGTCGTGGAGCTGGCGCAGCTCTTCCATGGTGGGCACGCGGTTTCCGATTTCCACCGCGGCGCGGACCGCCGGGTCGCTTTCATCCGGGTTTCCGATCCAGAACTGCGGAGAGAGGAGCGCGGCCATGCAGACGGCGCGCTTTGCCTCGCGGTCGTCGCCCGCGATGGCAAAGACTTCGTCGTAGGTCGCCTTGAGCTGCTGAACCTCGTAGGAGCCGGGGGCATAGGGCGTCAGCCATGCCCGGCGGGCGGCCGCGAGGGAGGCCGCGGTGGCCGGGTCGGCCGGCGCGGTCTCGTCAAAGAGCAGGGCCGGACCGACCGAGACGATGTCCCCGTGCGTGGACGGATCGCCGTCGAGATCCACGGTCACGTTGCCCGAGAGGTTAAAGAGGTTGGAGTGGTCGCCCTGGCCCACCTCGGTATCGCAGAGAGAGGCGACCTTGCGGCGCAGGGCCATGATGGCGACCGTGTTGTAGGGGCGATCGAGCGCGCCCAAGGCGCGGTTCAGGCCGCTCGAGCGGGCACTGTGAAAGTCGTCGGGGTTGAGGGTGTCGACCGCGGTCGATGACGGAAAGAGAATTTTGAGGCGCATGCGCGTGCCGGCGCCCGAGGTGCGCGCGAGTGAGCTTGGCGTGATGAGTTCGCTCGCGAACGCGCCGGTGAGCACGGCGTCTTTGGCGTCGTCCCGTTTGCCGAGACCAAAGCAGGCGGTGAGAGAAAGCGAGGCCAGGACCGCGACCGCCGCCCCCGGACCGTACGCACGCAGATATCCCACGAAGCGTCCCCCGAATCGTGATGCCATCGAAACCCCCGAATACCGTACTAAAATTGTATGTTATTGCCTCCATGAAGGCAAACCGGTGGGTGGGGGCGGACACAGGGTGAATCGGGGTTCCCTACTGCCCGATATTGGGCGGCGGAACGGTGCAGGGGGTTAGGCGTTCGGCGAGGATCCACTCGGCGATCGTGGCGTATTCCGGGGCGATCTCGTTGAAGATCTGGCCCCCCGAGTGCGAGTCGCCGCCGGTCGCTTTGACCAGGATCGGATCGACCGTGGGGTTGCCCCCGTCGTCGTCCAGGAGCTCCGCGAGGGAGTACGCGTAGTCCTTGTTGGGGTCGTCGTCCGAGATGATGAACGGCGACTGCGAGACATGGAAAGTAGCGCAGCGGCTCTGGAGAATGGGTTCAACGGTCTGTGTAAACTGGGTCACCGTGTCGCAGTCCCCATAGAGGGCCCACTGGTCCACGGCATTGGGCGCGTTCGGAATCTTGGTGAACGCTTTGCAGGCCACGGCCGCCACGGTTACGACCGCTGCCAAGGCCAGGCTTTGGGCGTACTTTGCCCTCATCCCTCTATTGTGCCACGGAAGGGATTTCCCAGGGAATGCAAATGGTTGTATCCTAGTCGGGATGGTCCAACCCCAAGGTCGCCTGCGCATCGGCGAGTTTCTGGTCGAAAAGGGTGTGCTCACCCCGGACGACGTCGAGAACATCCTCAAGTACTCCCGCCACGCGGGCCTGCGCTTTGGCGAGGCCGGGATGGAAATGGGGCTCATCACCCGCGAGGCCCTGATCAAGGTCTTTGGGCCGAGCTTTCGGACCGACTTCTTTCACCTCCAGCCCCAGTACTTTCCGATGGCCACCAAGGATCTCGTGCCGGTCGAGACGATCCTCAAGCTCGGGGTCCTGCCCCTGGCGTTCAAGACCGAGTACAAGATGTTCCGCGCCAGAAAACGCCTCAATCTGGGCATGCTCGATCCCACCCATTCGGCGGCCTTGGATCAGATCCAGGCGCTGGTGGGCGGCCAGTTTGCCTCGATCAAGGTCTTTCTCGTTTTAGCCGATCAGTTCCTGGAGGTGGTCCGTCAGGTCTACGGCGTCACCCAGGATCGGCTCCGCTCCATGCGTTCTGACGAGATCCATGAGCGGCTCCAGATGTTCCTGGAAATGGCTCCCTAGTCCGGCGCTCCCACCGGGAGCGAAGCTTGCCAGCACGCGAGATCACCTGCACCGTCACCGAAAAAACCTGGATCACCAACACGGTGGTGCACATCCGCTTTGAGCCGAGCAAGGCGTTTCGGTTCGAGCCCGGCCAATTTCTGAGCGTCGTCGTGCCATCCGAGGACAAACGGCCGCCCCGGCGCGCTTACTCGTTCGCGTTTCCGTATGATCTGGCCAAGAAGAACGGCTACGAGCTTCTGATCAAGGTTCTCGAGGACGGCACCGGATCGCGCTACATGGCCCGGCTGGAGAAGGGCGACACGTTCAAGGCCTTTGCCCCTTACGGCGACTTTCTTTATCACCCGCCCAAGGAC
>DATJFU010000256.1:0-3385 GCA_035495495.1 Bdellovibrionota bacterium | reverse complement strand
GCCGACCGGGCGAGGGCCGGCGCCGACCGAAATCGATTACTGCACCGGCAGTAAGGAGCCCTGGAGCTTGCCCGCCTTGAAGGTGGGAAACGGTCCCGAGAGCGGCCGCGAGAACTCGAACTCAAAGGGCTGATCAAAGGTCTTGGTCAGATCAGCCGCCGGGAGGTCGATGCCCTGGCGGTGCAGGTACACGCCAAAGCCCGTGAGCTCGGCTCCGGCGGTACCGTCGCCGTTGCCCAGGCCGTCGGACCAGCACTGCGCGAGGGCGTTGGCGGGGCCGAGCGCGGCCTCATCGGCGCAATGTTCGATCGCGCCGGCCGCGTAGGGCAGCATCAGCTCGTGCGCCTTGACGATCGAGGCGTTCACCGGCGTGCGGCCGGTGCCTTTGGCCACGAGGTACGAGTCGGCGTTGAACTTGGGAATCTGAAAGCAGAGTTCTTTCTGCATCACGCGCGACTCGTTGTCGTCGAGAAGGATGACGTGCTGAAGGCTCTCGTCAAAGATCCGCATGTCTTTGCTGGGCTTGGCGAGGCCGTTGCCCATGCGCAGATGGTTGCGGCCGAGGACGCCCAGGACGTGCGAGAAAAAGTACGGGTCGCGCTTCTTCCACTCCGCGATCATGGCATCCGCCGTGCGGTCTTCTTTGGCCGTGAAGAGGACAAAGCCCTTGCAGCCGGGCAGGACGCTCACGGCTTGGGTGAACTCGTCGATGCCGGGGCGAAGCTGAACCATCGAGCCCGAGATCATGAGCTTGGGCTGGGCGACGGTGTCGCCGGTGCCGCGGTCGACGTAGCTCGGGACGGTGTCGCGCAAGGCGAGCGGAAACGAACCGCGGCGCTCCTGGGCCGTGCCCTTGCTCAGGCGGTACCAGTGGGTCAGCAGGGTTTCGTCGAGGTCGAACACGACCACGAACTCGCCCTTCTTGAAGGTCAGGGGCTTGAAGCCGCTCGGCGAGATTCCGCGGTTCACCACGGAGTCCACGGCGTCGGCGAGGGCCTGCTTGAGGTGGGGCGCCTGTTGGATGGCCGAGGGCGAACCCGAGAGGGTCTCGAGCTCGTCGCGCATCACGCGCTGGATCTCATGGGCCTGAAGCCGGGTGACCCCGAGCTTGGCCATGGCGCCTTCGATGTCGACGTAGAGGCCGCCAAAGTCCATGTCGGCCGTGTCGAGCACCAGATCCCGCACCTCATAGGGGGGGATGGTCTGCGCCTGGGCATGGGCGCAGGCTACCAAGGTCATGAAAACAAAGAACAAAGCTGATTTACGCAGACTGTAGCGCAGAGCTTCCATGGCGCCACCCTAAGGGAGGTAACGCACTAAGTCAACTACGTGCGCCTCTTACGGGGAACCATGGCGTAGCCCTTTCCGTAAACGGCTTCGATCTCGTGATCCCAGCCTTTGAGGAGGCGTCGAAGCCTGAAGATATTGAGGTCGACGGACCGGTCCGAGGCGTCGTCGTCGTTGTCCCAGGCCAAGTCGAGAAGCTGCTCGCGGGTGAGCACGCGGCCCTCGTTCTTCATGAAGACCTGGATGAGCCTGAACCCCCGTTGGGTGAACCGCACCTGACGCCGCTTGCCTCGGACGTCGAGGCTCGCCGAGCGCGTGCCGGCGTCGACGCTCAGGTTTCCGCACCTCATCGGGGCGTCGATGTGGGCCTGCCCGAGGCGGAACTCGATCCGCGTGATGAGGTCTTGGATCCTGAAGGGCTTGAGAAGGTAGTCGTTGGCGCCCGCCTTGAGGGCCTGCTGCATGCTAGCGGCCGCCGAATCAAAGGTGAGAAAGACAATCGAGGTGACGTCGTTCGCCGTGTTCTCGCGAATGGACTGGCAAACGGCGAACCCGGTCATGCCTGGCATGTCGACGTCGATGATGGCCAGCTCGGGCTTGAGCGCCAGGGCCTTCTCGAGGCCCTGGCGCGGATCCGAAGCGGTGTGAACCTCGTAGCGGCCGGACAGTGCTTCGCTGAGAACACCCAGGTGCTGGACATCGTCGTCGATGATGAGAATGCGCGGATTCGCCATTCCACACCATCATGTCCGCTCAAAAGTCGAACATCAAGACACACATGGGAGTGAGTCCGCCTTCGACCGCCTTGGTAAGATAGGGGCTATTGGTGCGGTTGTTGGCGGGGGTCACGTTGTCCACCAGGGTCATGCTCTTGTAATTGACTTCACGGTAGATGAGGGCCGGGCCAAGCCTCAGCTTGTTGCTGAGGTGAACGCCGTACTCGACGGCGATCTGGTAACCAAAGCCCAGGGTCTTCTCGGTGCGGGTGTCGTAGGTCACGGCGCCCGTGCTGTCCACGCGCTTGTCCTTGATGACCTTGTTGCCTGAGAGCAGCGCCGTGAAGACGAGGTGGAATCCGCCCGACGTGTAACCGATGCTCGGTCCCCACTCAAAACGGCTGGTGCTCTGGTCGAGGGACTCGACCCCGCCCGCGACGGCGTCGCGCTTTTGCGAGGTGCCGTACAGGTTGGCGGAGACGCCCAGGGCCAGGTGGTGCCAGAGCGTGTAGCTCAGAGTGGAGCGCACGTCGTATCCAAATCCGCTCTCGGGGTTCACCGCGGGCGCGGTAAAAGTGCCGCCGTCGCTCAGCACGCTGTTGTTGGTCTTGGAGTAGATGGGCAGCAGCCGCAGATCCAAACCCAGCTCACCCGCGAGGGTGGAATATGACCAACCGGTGCCGGCCGTGAGGGCCAGGACCAGCGAGAGCCATCCGTATCTGATCTGTACCGTCTTCATATGGGCCTCCTTCTATGGAGCCGTCCTTTATTTCTTAGGCACGTACCGGATCAGATTATGGCGAAATTATTTCAAGAACATTTCAATGGAAGGCGCGGTAATGCGAAGTGTTACGATGGGATGTTGTTTAGGTCGCAAGAATTCAAAAATAGACATACTACCCATTACTTACGGCTGACTGCTTTGAAATAATTGAAAAATACTATGGCGATATTCTGGTCTCGTATCGAAGGAGAACGTGGGTGATGTATGAAATACGCCAACACGATCCAGGAAGGGTTCAATGCTAAGGTAGCCCTCTCGACTTTGGGGCTGCTCCTCGCCTCCACCACCGTCCAGGCCCACGGCCACGACGGCGGCCGGCACCTTGGACATGCCTGGGGCCGTCACTCCTGCCATCATCACCGGCACCCGCAACCGACGCCTCCTCCCTGCGCCAAAGCGTGGGACCAGGTCGTGCATCCCGCTCGCATCGAAGGCAAGCGGCACCTCCTCTTCAACTCAGCGGATCTCGCGTTTCTCTCGGACTCGACCCTTCTCATCGAGTCGGTCGAGCTCCACGTGACCCTCAAGGGCCGCTACTCCGGCAAGTCGTACGAGATTCCCCTTTCTCTGAACGGCCTCAGGGCCTCGGCCCGCGGCC
>DATJFU010000255.1:0-5340 GCA_035495495.1 Bdellovibrionota bacterium | reverse complement strand
CGCCGCGGGCGAAGGCGCCGTCTGGTCTTTGAACCAGGCCGACGGCTCGGTCTCGCGCATCGACCCGGCGACTGGGACCGTGACGGCCACGATCGACGTCGGCGTCCCGGGCGGCGGCGGTGACATCAAGGTGGGCGAAGGCGGCGTCTGGGTCACGGCGTTTGGCACTCCCGTCTCGCGCATCGATCCGGCCACCAACCGCATCACCCACCAGTACACGGGCTCTGCGGGCGACGCCCTCAACGTCGGTTACGGCTCGGTCTGGCTCCCCGCCCATGGTCCCAACGGCCCCGAGATCTGGCGCATCAGCGCCTCGCAGGTGGCCTCGCAGACCGGACCCACGGGACTCTTGGGCGCTTCGCACTAGTCCCACCCTGGGCTTTTCAACGCATTGCATTATCCGCCTCCTGCCCTTGTAGGCAGGGGTAAACGGTCATTTCTCCCGCAAGGTTGACCCTTTTGATGCTGCGCAATAGATGCAGCGCAAACAACCCCCCAAGGGAGAGAACCATGAAAGCCGCGATTGCCCTGATCCTGACCCTGGTGAGCTCGTCCGCGTTCGCGCAGGCGTCACTCCAAATCCCCGTCCTGATCGAGGGCGGCGACAACGGAACACCGGCCGCCGAAATCAACAAGGAGCTCAAGAAGGTCGGCGCGCCCCTGATCCCCACGACGATCACGGTTTCGACCGACGACGACGGGTACAAGAAGTTTCATGAGCTCGATGCCAAGATCGAGACCTCGCTCAAGGCCCTGGGCTCGGACTACGAATACGTCAGCCGCCAGGGTGAGCTCGTCCCCGGCGAAAACGACAAGCCCGGCGCCGAGACCTGCTACCGCGGCAACGCCCGCGAGGTGGCCGATCTGGTCGGCGGTCTGGCCGACATCGCCTACTCGGACCAGCTCAACATCTGGGGGTGGAAGTACAAGAAAACCACCGTCATCAGCGGTGACGACAACCCAGAGACGAACGACTTCTTGAACAAGGGCTCCGCCACCTGGCGCAAGTGGACCGGCAAGGGCGAAAACCTGCTGATCCTGTCAGCCGTGGGCGACGACGGCGACGACATCGAGACGTCGCTCATCAAGCCCTGCCACTAATTACTTTGCGCCAGCGGGCGGCGGTGCAGCAGAGGTCCCAGACTGGGCCGGTGTACCCGGCTGCGGTGGGGCGGCCGGCTCTGGCGTGGCTCCAGGCTGCGGGGCGCTGGACGGCGCGGTCGTCGTCGGGGCCGGCGAAGCGGGCTGCGGCGTCGTCACCGGTGCGCCCGTGCTGGTCCCCTGGGATGCGCCACTCGGAGTCTGGGTGGGCGCGACCCCGCCCGCGTTGGGCTGCGGCGGAGGGATTTGCGGGGGAGCACTCCCACCCGCACCGGTGCCCATGACCTCGGATCGGGCACGGCCGTTACCCGAGGCGGGGGCGGACGGCTGGGCGGGCTGCTCGGTGGGGGCCGCGGCGGCGGGGGCGGCTGGCTCGGCCGGCGCGGCGGACTCGGCAGGGGCGGGCTCGGCGCCCGTTCCACCACCCGTGCCCGGGCTCGCGATTCCACCGCACTGAAACTGCGTGTGGCATTCCCAGAAGACGGACGTGCATCCCCGCTTGTTGCGGCGTTTGCAGTCCCAGCCGCCGACCTGGGTTGCCGTTTGGCCGGCGGGACAGAAGTTCTGGTCCGAGCTCACCCGCGCTGCGATGTCGGAGCGGACCTCATCCTGAGTGGCCGCGCAGCCCGAACCGACGGCGCCCTTGATGGTGGCCTGCGCGTGGACGGGCGCGGAGAGATGCGCCAGAAAGAAGGCCACGACCCCGACTCCAAAAACCCGAAAAAAGCGGCTTGGCATCCCCTAAGTCTATCGCCTATCGCGGAGCGCGGGCAAGGCGTGGTGCCCGGGGCCGGACTTGAACCGGCACGAGGGTTTAACCCCTCTCGGGATTTTAAGTCCCGTGCGTCTACCAGTTTCGCCACCCGGGCGTTCCACCCTTTGGGCCCAAAGTACCCTCTTCCGGCGCCCCTGGCCACTCCCTCCGAAATCGGATAAATCTAGAGAGTCATGAGCCAAGAGCGGGCCAAGAAAAAGGCGGGCGCGGGGCGCGCCGTTTCCACCCTGGGCGATTGGGCGGGCACGCCGGCAAGAGCCAGTAAAGCCGTCTGGGACTGGGTGCGCCTCGAGCTGCCACGCAAGACCGTGCAGGCGATGACCCTGCCCGTCTACGAAAAGCTCGGTTACAAGTTCGAGGGACACCGGGCCGGCGACACGCAAGTGGGCCTCCTTCGCCGCACCTTCAACCGCCCGGGCCGTAAACCCCAGGCCCTGAGGCGCCTCGTGTTTCTGCCGGGCTTCGGTGACTCGCCCGTCTCCTGGATGCCCGTGTTCGCCCTGTTGCAGCCGGCGCTCAAGCGCCGCTTCGACGAAGTGATCCTGGTCGAGTACCCCGGCTCCATGGGCTACCTGCACGCGGAAAAGCCCTTTAGCTCCTTTGATCACCAGATACAGGTGGTCTTTGATCTCCTGGACGGGCTGAGGCCCCAGGTGGTCTTTGGCCACTCCCTCGGCGGATGGCTCGCCGCCTCGTACTCCATCGCCTGCGGCAGGGGCGAGCGCCCGTCCAAGACCACCCTCCAGTACAAAGGGCCCGAGAAGATCATCCTGGCCAACCCCTCGGGCGTGCTCGCGGACGAGAAGAAGAAAGAGGAGTGGCTCAACCGGTTTCGCAAGGCGCGCGATCGGGGGTCCAAGCACTTCAGGCAATTTCTGTTCGGGCAGGAGCCCTTCTGGTTCGGCGCCGTGGCCGAGTCGTTCATGGGCTTTCTGGACAAGAAAGAGGTCCATGACTTCATGGACTCGGTGGCCGAGCGTCACCTCGTCAACGATCACCTGGACTCGATCGAGTCCAAGACGTGGGTCCTCTGGGGTGCGACCGACACGCTCGTGCCCTCGGAGTGGGTGCACGACTGGCTCGAACGCCTCAACCATCCGCCCGCAGCCCAGGAGGCGGGCCACTCCAAGCGCGCCAGGCGCGGCATGAGCCACGGGGTGATCATCCAAGGCGCGGGTCACAGCCCCCACCTCGAACGCCCCGTGACGACGGCGGCCGCCCTCGGAAAGATCCTCCTCGGACACGCTTTTCAACCTTCGACCCAGTTCTGGGAACGGGTGGGCTGGCAGGTGCTCAATGGGTAGGCGTCTTGCCCCCTGGATCCTCCTGCTTCCGGTGCCGGCCCTGGCGGCCTCCGCCGCTCCCCTTTCGCCCGGGCGTTACCGGGCCGTGGGCAGGATCGAGTTTCCCTGCAAGGCGAGCCCCGAGGCGCCGGCGGGCTGGTGCCTGGTGCTTAAGCCCGGCGAGAAAGCCGAGCAGCGGCTCCCCGCCCTGCCCTCCGCGTGGGACGGCCCGATCCGCTCCATGCCGGGCCACCTGCTCAAGTGTGTTGGAAAGTGGGACGGCCACGGATTCACGCCCACCGAGGCGCCTCACCTCATGATGACCCAGGGCAAGTCGCTGCTCGAACGCCTGGGCGACATCCCGTCGGCCTCCGCGGCCGCGGCGCCCCTGACGAGCCCGCTCCAGACGCGGAACTCGGACTCTCTTTAATAGTGAAAGGGCAGGCTCTTGGCCTGGTACAGGATGGCGGAGCCGAGGCCCGCGAGCAGCGCGCCGCCAATGATCATCCAGATGCCGTGGCCCAGGCGTTTGACGAGCTGGTCTTCTCCGCAATCGGCCACGAGAAGCACGTGATTCTGGTCCGACGCGAGCACGCCCGAGAGCGGGGGCATCGGCAAGGGCTGCGCCTCCGGAGCGCGCTGGACCGCGGAGCGGGCCCAGACGGCCGAGCCCGCCGCCATCACCGACTCGGCTTCTTGGTCGGTCACGACGCCGTCGCGGTTCTGGTCGAGCATGGCGGCGCGGTAGGCCGGGTCTTCGAGACGTTTGACGTGGATCCAGAACTCCGAGACCCCCGGCGACGGACGGACGGCCAGCGTGGCCTGCGGAGTCCTGAACGATCCGCGCGCGTAGACCGGAGATCCCTGAAGCACCCGCCGTTCGACCAGCCGGAGGGTACTGAAGACGCCGGAGGGGGCTTGCGCGGCGTAACGGCTGCGGACCTCGGTCCCGGCCTGCTCCCAGGCGATCGTCTGCTGCCGCATCTCCCACTGGGCCTCGGGGGCGTTGACGATGACCGCGGCCGTCGCATCGACGAGGAGAAATGGCGGGTTGTGCCGCTCTTCGTACACGGTCTGCCAGTAACGCGAGCGCCCCGAGGAGACCCGCCGCTGAATCTCAAAGTGCCGGTAGATCGCTGGCCGCCCGTCGAGGCAGGCCACGCAGCCGTCGGCCCGGGCCGCCCAGCCGTAACCCTGGAGTTCGGCCAGGCCCTGGGGAGCGGAGACGGCCCTGGACCTGGGCGTGTCCTCCACCCTGCGCGCGACTCTGAGCCGCCGCAAGCCGTCCAAAATCAGACTCACACCAAAGACGACGAGGGCGATGCCCGTCGTGCGGGCGTCATAGCGGGGAGAATGGTAGTGGTAAGAATGGTACACGCGCCTTAGCCTGCCAGGCGGAGATTGACCGAGGGCTTCTCGCGCTCGGGGGCGCTGACCTCGAACACGGGCAGCCGCGCGTAGCCCAGCATCCCCGCAAAAAACACGTCGGGAAACTGCTCGATGCGGGTGTTCAGATTGACCACGCACTCGTTGTAGGTCTCCCGGCGATCCGACAGGGCGTCTTCGAGCGCGGAGATCCGCGTCTGAAGCTGCGAAAACTGATTGCTGGATTTGAGCTCCGGGTACCCCTCGCCGATCGCGACGACACCCTTCAGCGCGAGCGAGAGATCGCCGGCGGCGCGGACCTTTTCTTCGACCGAGGCGGCGGCGCCGTAGCTCTTGCGGGCATCCACGAGCTTCTTGATGGTGGACTGCTCGTAGCCCACGAACTGCTGGAGCACCTGGATGAGCTGCGGGATCTCATCAAAGCGCTGCTTGAGCAGGACGTCGATGTTTGCCCAGGCCCGTTCGACCTGATTCTTGAGCGAAATCAGTCCATTGTAGACGGTCACGCACCAGGCCCCGAGGGCCAGGCACAGGAGGCAGGCGGCGACTGTCAGGACCAACCAAACGGGAGCCATGGGGAGATCCCTCCATCGTATCTTTCGGCATGGGGCGTCAAAACCCCGACGGCCTTAACAATTTCATTTCCTTGTGGCGGTCCCCAGGGCAGATCTGGTTCCACCATGATGCCCCTGACCGCAGGACCCTCGGCCGCCCTCTTCTTCACGGGCGGGCTCGCGGGTTTCATCGACTCGATCGCCGGCGGCGGCGGCCTCATCACGCTCCCCGCCCTCTCGG
>DATJFU010000254.1:0-3050 GCA_035495495.1 Bdellovibrionota bacterium | reverse complement strand
CACCTTTTCGTGCCGGAGGGCCCCCGTGCCCGGGGCCGCCGGCCGGGTGACGTCAAACTCGTAGTAGACGGGGGGCGCGGGGTCGGGCGCAAAGTACCTCCAGGCCGTGTTGATCCCCAGGAGGTTGGCGTAGGGCAGGAGGATGCCTGCCGACGCCCGGTGCACGTAAAGGTGCTGGTTGGGCACCAGGGCCACCACCAGGAGGTGAAAGACCAGGATCAGGCTGGCGGCGATGCGCATGCGGGGGGCCACTCCTTATAAATGGTACACGATGGGTCCCTCAATCTTGCCAATTCCATTTGACCATCCGCGTCATTTTGACAGGACCGGGACCCCCGGATATCGATGGGCGTCAAAATTCACTCTGGGGAGAGAGAATGAAAAACACCCTACTTGTCCTTTCCGTGGCATCCATCGCCCTGGCCGCCGGGGGTTGCAGCCCGGAGCAGCGGTTCGCGTCCAAGGCGGCCGTCCGAGCCGCCGACCGGATCAGCGCATCCTTCGGCACGCGGGACACCCAGTCCGCGGGTCTCCAGGTGGACCAGGGCAAGGTGCTGATCCAGGAGAGCGCGCTCGAGAAAGAGTTTCTCCTCCAAGCCAACCTCACGACCCAGGACATGGCGCCCCAGTTCAACGGGCTCCGCAGCCGGGTCGTGGCGTTCCGCAAGCGCGGCGGCTCCGTCTATCTGATGGAAGCCACCCAGGGGCACACGGTGGAACCCGGGGTCCCCACGAATCTTCTTCTCGCCGAGTTTCCGATCCTCTCCCAGACCGGCGGCTGGCTGGAGCTCGACTTCAACCAGGGCATGTCCCGCCTCTTCGTTGCCGGCGACTGGCACGCGGGCGACGCCGAAGGCACCGCCTATGCCGGCGACTACACCGCCGTGAAGGCCGAAGTCAGCTACCTGGACTCCGTGCGCCTCACCGAAGACAACCGCCTGCTCGTGCGCCAGGTCGCGCGGCTCGAGGGTGGAACGCCGGTCGAAGTGCGCTACGAGCTCAAGCCCTACCGTCCGACCGAAGGCTTTGAGGCCGTGCGCTCACCCGGCTTTGACCATATGGGCTTCTTCGAGGTCGCTCCCCAGATCGATCCCGCCACGGACGCCGCGGTCACCTACGCCACCAAGTGGGACCTGCGCCAGCCGGTGACCTACGCGGTCTCGGCCAACACGCCCGCGGACTTCAAACAGGCGGTCAAGGACGGCATCCTCTACTGGAACCAAGTATTTGGTTCCGAGCGGGTCAAAGTGGTCGACGCCCCCGCCGGCGTCACCGCCCCCGACTCGGACTACAACGTGGTCCAGTGGCTCGACTTCAACAGCGCCGGCTTTGCCTACGCCGACGCCCAGATGGATCCGCGTGATGGCCAGATCACGCACGCCCAGATCTTCATGACCTCGGTGTTCGCGATCGGCGGCATGGCCAAGGCCCGGGCGCTCCTGCAGCGCCTTTCGGACGTCGCCGCCGCCCCGGCCCCGGCCCGCATGCTGGCCTTGCGCGGATTCGAGCGCGAGCCCATGTGCGCTTACTCGCCGAACGGCGCCTTTGCTCAATCCGTCGCGGCCCTCGTCAAGGCCGACGCCACGGACGCCCAGATCCTCAAGGTCGCGCAGGACTACGTGCGCGAGGTCGTCTCCCACGAGGTGGGACACACCTTGGGCATGCGGCACAACTTCGCCGGCTCGCTGGGAGCCAACTACGCGCTCGCCGACCGCGCGTCGATCGTGGAGAAATACCTCCGCGACGGCCGCGCGCCCGATGGCGTGCGCACCTCGAGCTCCGTCATGGAGTATCAGGTGTTTGAAGAAGGCGCCCTCACCGGCGACCTGATCTCCCGCAAGGAACCCGGCAATGAGTACGACATCAAGGCCATGGCCTTTTTGTACGACGGCAAGAAGTTCAAGAACTCCGAGATTCCGTTCTTCTGCACGGACACCCTCGAGAGCAAGCTCCTGGACTGCCACACGTTTGACCTGGGCCATGACCCCGTCGAGTACGCGGCGTGGTCCGTGCGCAACGACCTGGACACCCTCCCCAACAAGCTGATGGAGGCCTTTATCCGGGCCAAGTCACCGGCCATCGGGGTCGACCCCGTGGCCTTGGAGCAGGTGGCCCTTTCGCCCGACGTGGTGGCGGCCTCGATCCTCGCGCCCCGCTCCAATCTCCTGGCCACCCTGACTCCGCAGGGCCAGCTGATCTCCGTGCGCCGGGCTCTCGACCTCTCGCCCGCGCTCTACGAAAAAGAGATCCGCGACGCCGAGATCGCCAAGATCGCCGACAGCGTCCAGGCGCGCGGCGGGTGGAACGCGCTTCTGGCGTTGGACTACGACGCCGAGACGCAGAAGGCGTTGACCCAGTTCCTCGCCCTGACTCAGGACGCCCGGTATCTGACGGGCGTCGGCCCCTCCGGTCAGCCTTACAGCTTTGACAGCGACGACGTGGCCAAGATCCAGCGCGCCGGCCGGACCTTCTTTAGCAAGTTCCGCGACTCGCTGGTCAAGGCCGACGTGGCGCTCCTCACGGCCGCCAAGCCCCTGGCCGACGTCGGTCTCAGCGATGACGCCGAGCCGGTGCTCGAGACCGTCGAGCGCGGCCTGGTGCTCTCGACCCTCGAGGGCCAGACCCAGGACGTGGAAATCACGGTGCCCAAGAAGCCCGCCCCCACGGACGCCGCCGAGCCCACGACCGAAAAGATCATGGTTCACCTCCCCGCCTATGCCTACCCGGTGGCGGTGCGGGCCGCGGCCGTGAAGCTCCTCGATCCCGCCCGCTCGCCTTCGACCGGCTGGGGAGCGGCTTCGCAGGCGCGACTCAAGAAAGCCAACGACGACGCCATCAAGGCGGCGCTCTCGGGCCGCTCGATCTCCGAGTTGGACCAGTCGCTCCTGCCGAAAGGCGTGCTCAAGTGGGTGCTTGAGCAGCGCCAGGTCGCGACGGCGTTTTTGCAGTAGTCGGGCAAACGGGCAACCTGGCAATCAGGGACCGAATCCAGGGTTCTGGATCAGACGGTACAGGCAGGCTGCCACCGGGTCAGCCTTCTGGAGCAAGTC
>DATJFU010000253.1:0-5771 GCA_035495495.1 Bdellovibrionota bacterium | reverse complement strand
GCGTGGATCGTGGGCGAGGTGATCAAGCGCCGCTCCGGCCATCCCTCCGAAGTGGTCCTGACGGACCGGGCGGGCCGAAAGCCCGTGGAATTTACCGTTCCGTATGTTTGATCATTCTGAGTTTTCAGGCCTCACCCCCAGGGCTTGGCTCTGCGTGGGCGATGGCTACGCGCGCGAGGACGTGAAGGCGGCGCTTTTGGGCGCGGGCGCTACGCTGACCTCCGACGCCGTGACGGCGCCCGCTTCGCTGGCGCTGAGGTTACTCGCCGCCCTCGGCGATCCGTCCGAGCCCGTGCTCGAGCGGGCCGCCAAGGGCGTGCGACAAGAAGCGCTCCGCGCCTACCTCACGCGGCCGGAGGCGAGCGCGATTTTTCCGGAGATCCGCCGCCTCATGCGGCGCCGCGGGTTTCTGATCCAGCTCGACCGCGCGGTGAGCGGCGGCCGTCTCGTTTTTTCGCACCCCGAAGAGGGGAGCGTGCTCGCCGCCAAGGTGGCCCAGGTCTATGGCGAGTCGCCGCTCCGGGGCGAGCTCTTTGCCCTCCGGGGCGCGTTTGAGCTTTTACTTGAGGCGCGGGGCCTGGCCGACGACGCCATGCTCTTTGAGCGAGCCGCGGCGGCCCTCGCGACCAAAGGCTGGCCCGAGTCCGTGCGCAAGCCCGCGCGGGTAGTGCTGCTCTACGCCCGTGGGCTCGAGGCCCTCGAGCGCCACTTCTTTGAGGAGCTCTCGCGGCACCTCACCATCAGCGAAGAAGGCTCCGTGCGGAGCCTGGGACGCGGCCCCGTCGAGCCGGCGAGGCCGGAGCCGGACATCGGGTGGAAGTGGCATCGCTGGCACACACTCGACGACGCGGCCGACGCCCTGGCCGAGGCCTGCGATCCCGTCCACGACCGTGTGCTGATCCCCGACGATCCGCCCCTGCGCCGCTCGCTCATGCGCGCGCTCCAGGCACGAGGGCTCACGGCGGCCGACCCCCGGGATCCGACGCGCGTGCGGTCCGACGAGGGCGTCAAGCGCGCGCTCCTGCCCCTCAGGGTCGTGGCCCGCGGCTACGCACGCACCGACGTCCTGGCCTGGCTGCGCGCGACCGCACCGACGCCTGGCCTTTGGTCCCAGTGGTCACGCGAGATCCAGTCCCGCGGGATCCGCCGCGGCCGCGAGGCCTACGTCGGCGGCGCCCTCGACGGAAAGGTCGAGGCCGAGCTCGCAAAACTCCACGAACGCTTTGGCGGGCGCCTCGACTGGTCGGAGACCGCGGACCGGCACGTCGCGCTCCTGCGCCGAAGTCTGCCGGACCCGCGGGGCGGGTCCTTACCTCCCATCGAGGCGATCTGGACCCGCTACTTCGAGGGTCTCTGGCAATCCCTGGGGCGGGATCTCGACCGGCTGGGCCGCGGGCGCGCCAAGTGCCCGGCGCTCTACTGGCTCGAGCGCCTGCAAGAACGCCTCGAGCAGTCGCCGCCGCCCGTGGAGCCGCTCCGGCCCGTCTCGGGGCTCGGGGTGTTTCGTCTTCAGCAAGCGCCGCCGCCCGATGGGCAGGAGGTCGGGCGCTTGTGGATCCTCGGCCTTCCACCCCGCTGGTTTCAGGGCGAGGCGAGGGGCGATCTCTGGTGGTCGGGTCGGGACCGCGAGGCCTTGTCGGGCGAGTTCGGCGTGCGGGGATCGCGCGCGGTCCGTGCCGAGCGCCTGGCCGTGGCCTCGGACTGGCTCTCGCGATGCCGCGAGGCGATCGTGCTCGATGCCGCGTACGGCTGGGACGGCCAGGAACGTGAGAGCCTGGCGGCGGACCTGCTCGAGCTCCCCGGCACCGCCGCTTTTTTTGGCGCCAAGGAGCCCGAGGACAAGGGCGCCCACGCGCGCTGGCTCCCGGGTTACGGATCGCCGCGGCCGGTTCAACCCCAACGCGTGCAGATGGCCGCGGACGCGGAGTGGAGCGCGAGGGTGATCGACGCCACCGAGCTCGAGCGGTTCAGCAAGTGCGGTTTCTTGGGTCTTTCGGAGGGGCGGTGGAAACTCGACCAGCTCGACGAGCCCGACTCGGACCTCTGGCCCACGGCGCGGGGAACCCTGCTCCACAAGGCCGTCGAGCTGCTCGTCGGCTCGTGGCGCGGCGGAGGGGAGGGCACCTTTGGCCTCGGCGCCCGCGAGGCGCTCGATCAGGCCTGGTCGCTCACTCGTCCCCGCGGACTGCTGTCGGGAGAGCGCGTGGAGCGGCACGTGCGCGATCGCCTGGTCAGGGTCCTCGAGAGGTTCATGGAGCAGGAGAGGGTCTACCGTTCGCGCTCAGGCGCCGTTCCGCTGGCGCTCGAAGAAAAGAAATCCCTCGTCCTGGACCTGGGCCCGGCGGGACAGATCAAGGGCCGGCCCGACCGGATCGACGAGCACCCCGACGGGTTGTTTGTCATGGACTACAAGACCTCGTCGTCCCAGCCCTCGGGCTCGGACATGCTCGAGCAAGGTTACCGCCTGCAGCTTCCGTTCTACGCGCTGGCGGCTCGAGGCGCGTACACGAGGCCCGTGGCGGGGGTGCAGTTCGTCGAGCTCACCCGGACAGGCGGCCGCACCCGGGGCATCTTTCTCAAGCGCCTGAACGGCAAGGGGCCGGGCACGCTGACGGACACCCGGGCCAAGAAGAGTCTCTTTGACGTGGCCGACCCCGACGAGCTTTGGAGCCGGGCAAGGGACCAGGTCGAGGCGCACGTGGCGCGATACCGGGCCTTGGATTTTGAGGCCAAGCCCAAGAAGGGCGACGCGGACTGCCGGCTCTGCCGATCGTCGGACCTCTGTGGGCGGCGCCGTGTCGTGGGCGAAGGGGCCGAATCCGAGGGTGAGGCCGCTTCGGAAGAAAGTTAAGGAATCGTTGTAAGTTCGCAATCGGACAAGTGTTTTTATCTCCATGCCGAGCCCGTCGCCTTGACGGATTCTTGTCGGCTTATGAGCCGGGCCTGGCGTTACGATAGAGAAATAAGGATGATTCCACTTGGAACGGACACCGATGCCTGACTCAAGATACCCCATGGATTTTCCGGTCATCGTAGCCACGCCCGCGGGCGGGCGCGTCTCGGCCATTTCACTCAACATGAGCCGCACGGGGATGGGTCTGAGGATTCCGGATAGCGCGGCCCTCAAGGCGGGTGACCAGGTGCGCCTCCAGCTCCACGTGCCGGGTGCCGCCGCGGGTTTCGGCGATGAGACCGAGACTCCGGAGCGTGAGCCCTACATCCTTCAGGGCGAGGTCATCTGGCGATCCCGGGCTCGCTGCGGCGTGCGGATCGTGGGCGGCGACGAGCGGGTCATGATGCTCTACGAAAGCCTTCTGGACGGCTACCGCGTGCTCGCGGAGTTCAACGTTTCCCTTTGACTGTTTCCCTTTAGCGGGGTTTCCGGCTAATCTGCCGGGATATGAGCAAGAGCCACTATCCTTTCTTTACCCCCATCGACGAGCTGCTTTTTCAGAAGCGCATCGTGAACATTTCTGGACCCGTGGGCTCCGAGATGGCCTATGACGTGTGCCGCCAGATCATGGCCATGGCGGCCCTGGATTCCAAGGCGCCCATCACGCTCCTGATCAACAGTCCCGGGGGCGAGATCAACTCGGGCTTTTCGATCTACGATACGGCCCGTATGGTGGAACCCGAAGTCACCACGCTGGTCTGCGGCCTGGCCGCCAGCATGGGCTCGCTCATCGCCCTTTGCGCGCCCAAGAAGAACCGTATCTGCACGCCCAACTCCAAGTTCCTCATTCACCAGCCGCTGATCTCGGGCACTCTCCAGGGTTCGGCTTCGGACCTGGAGATCCACGCCAACGACATCGTGGCGACCAAGCAGCGGATCAATGAGCTCTACGCCGCCGAGACGGGCCAGCCCATCGCCAAGGTGCGCGAGGCCACGGATCGCGATCACTGGATGACCGCCGAGGAGGCCCTCAAGTTCGGTCTCGTCAGCAAGATCGTTCAAGACCACTCCGAAATCTGGAAGTGAGCTCCGCGGGCATCGCGGCGGCTCCTTCGGCTGAACAGAGCGCCGTCATCGAAAGCTGGGGGCGGGGCCAGGCCGTGCTGGCCGGCGCCGGGTGTGGAAAAACCACGACCCTCGTCGCCAAATGCGCGGCCCTTCTGGCTCGCAGTCCCGACGCGCGCTTTGCCGCGGTCAGCTTCACCGAAAAATCCGCCGGGGACCTGCGCAAGAAACTCGCGCTGGGGCTGCCGCGGCGTGAGGACGGGCCGCCCTTGGGTCCCCACTGGGTGATGACGATTCATGGTCTCTGCCGTTCGGTGATCCGCGAGTTTCCGACCGAGGCCGAGATCGACGGCGAGGAGACGCTCCTCGACGAGGCCGAGTCGCGGCGCCTGTGGGAACAGGTGCTGGACGGGCTGTGGTTTGAGCCGCTCCCCGAGGGCGTCGACGCCGACATCGAGAAGCTGCTCGAGCGGCAGAGCCGCGCGGATCTCGAAAAGCTCTTGGATCGCATGAGGGATCTCTCGGCGTTCGGCGCGGCCGAACGGTTGGCCGGCGAGGGATCCCGCGCCGAGGCTCTGCTGCGAGTCCATTCCCACGCCGAAGAGCGCTACCTGCGGCTCAAGCGCAAGCGTGGCGCCTTGGATTTTGGCGACCTCGAGGCGCGCGCTCGCATCGCCCTGACCCACGCCCACGTGAGGCGCGCGTACCACACGCGGTTTGAGCTCGTGCTGGTCGACGAGTTTCAGGACACGAACCCCGTGCAGGCCGAGATCCTCTGGGCGTTCTCGCGCCCCGACCAGAGCAACCTTTGCGTCGTGGGCGATCCCAAGCAGTCCATCTACCGGTTTCGGGACGCGGACGTGACGGTGTTCGAGGACCTTTGCGCCAAACTCCCGCTGCGCCAGAGCCTGACGGGCAACTACCGTTGCCGTCCCGGCATCATCGACGTCACGAACGCGGTCTGCGCGCCGGCGTTTGAGGCGTCGAACCTCGGCTACGAGCCCCTGCGCGCCGCGAGGCCGGCGGCCGGGGAGGGTGGGCTCGAGCCCGTTCTGCGGCTCGATCTCCGGGGGCCGGCGGATCTCGCCGACTGGGTGGCCGCCGAGGTCACCGCGGGCCGGCCGCTCGAGGACATGGCCCTGCTCCTCAAGCGCGTGCGCGGCGCCGAAAAATGGCTGCGGCCGCTCGCGGCAAAGGGCGTCCCCCTGGCTCTCGGCAGCGGCGGACTTTTTTGGGACGACCCGCGGGTCCGTGAGCTCACGGCCATGCTCAGGTGGTGGGACCAGCCAGGCCAGACGCTGGCCGGGGCGGCGTTTCTGCGCGCTCCTTGGGTGGCCATCCCCGATGCGACGCTCGACGAGTGGATCAGGCCTAACCGCGGACAGGAGCTCGCGAAGAGATTTTTTGAGTCGACGCACCCGCTCGCGGCGCGCCTGGCGCCGCTCTGGAACGGTTCGACCCGGCCGGGCGAGCTCGTGATGGCCGTGCTCGAGGATCCCCGCGCCGAGGCCGAGCTCGGCGCCGCGGGCCTGGGGCTCTGGCATCGGGCCGAAGAGCTGTCGAGCAAGGGTCTCGACGCCGCCGCGGTCGTCCGTGAGATGGTGCGCGCGTCCGACGAGCGCAACCGGGAGCGCGACGTTCCACCGCCTCGCAACCAGGGCCAGCTGCAGGTGCTCACGCTCCACGGAGCCAAGGGTCTGGAGTTCAAACGCGTGATCCTCGTGGACTTTGAGGGTAAGGCGCGGGCACAGGCGATGCCGGAGGTCTACTGGGACAGAAAGACCGGTGCGTACCTCGCGGCGCGGGACGAGGG
>DATJFU010000252.1:0-3919 GCA_035495495.1 Bdellovibrionota bacterium | reverse complement strand
GTGCAGGTCGAGCGATACGTCCTGGATCTTGTATCCCCGTTCTCCGCGCAGCGAGAGGCCGCGAACCGAGAGGGCCGGAACCGTGCCGCGCTCACGGGCCGGGGTCGACGCCGATGGAGCCGGCGGTACCTCGCGGCCCACCATCCATTGGATCAGCTTGGGCTCCCGAAGATCGGCCGACGCGGCCGTGCCGACAGCGTGGCCGTCGCGCAGGACGGTGATGCGATCTCCGATGCGGTAGATCTCTTCCATCCGGTGAGAGATGTAGATGATGCCGCGGCCCGATGACTTGAGATCCTTGAGGAGTTCAAGCAGGCGCTCGACGTCGGGTTGCGGGAGGGACGCGGTCGGCTCGTCCATGATTACGAGGCTGGACGGCCGGCTCAGGGCTTTGGCGATCTCGAGCTGCGTGCGGACCGCGACGGCGAACTCGCCGACGGGACGTTTCACGTCGAGGTCGAGCCCGACGCGCTCGCAGTGACGGCGTGCCGCGAGGTCGCGCGCGCGTCCGCGCAGGATCAGTCCCGAGTCCTGTCCGAGCAGGAGGTTGTCGGTGACGCTCATGCTTTCGATGAGCGACATCTCCTGGTGCACCATCGCGATGCCGCTGCGCCGTGAGACCTCGGGGGAGGAGAGTTCCACCTCGAGGCCGTGCAACAAGATCCGGCCGGTATCGGGCCGGTGCACGCCGCCCAGGATCTTCATGAGCGTGCTTTTGCCCGCGCCGTTTTCGCCGGCGAGGATGTGGGTCTCACCCGCCCTGACCTCAAAGTCCACGGCGTGCAGAACGGCATGACCTGAAAAGGATTTACTGATCCCCTCCATGCGGAGGAGGGGGGTGCCGGGGCGGTGGGTCATGGGTGCCCGAGTCATGCCTCAACGGCATGGGGGCGGCAAGGGACTTATGCCGTCAGGCATTGGGGGCGCTAATATCCCGCTGCTCGATAATGACGCAGTATGTCAGTATCGGTCGTCCCCATCATGGCGCCGTTCTGGGGCCGGTGGTCCCGACGTGGAACCGGCAGGGACTTCCACCGCGACCGTGACCGTCGCCAGATCCAACGGGGGGGTGGAACCAGGGGAGGTTTTGGATGACACCCCCTGGCGCGGTCCTTGCTCTCCCAAGTGCCGGGAGAGAACGCCATGGAATCCGGCCCCGTCAAGAACCTGTCCCTGCCGAGGCTTCGAAGGACTCGCGCGACGAAAACCCCGCGGGATAGCGCGTTTCTTACGCGAAAAATCGTATCGCCCGACCTCTTGAACCCCAACGGGACGCTGTTCGGGGGCGTGATCATGTCGTGGATCGACGAGGTCGCGTTCATGAGCGCGCGCCGTTACTCGGGCCGGCCCTTTGTGGTGACGTCCGCGATCGACAACAACACCTTTCTGATGCCGCACCGGACGGGGGACCACGTGATCCTCACTTCCCAGGTGAACTACGCGGGCCGCACCTCGATGGAAATCGGGGTCAAGGTCGAGCGAGAGGACGCCTACACGGGCGAGCGCCAGCCGGCCACGAGCGCGTACCTGACCTTTGTCGCCCTCGACAAGCGCGGAAAACCGGCGCCCATCCCGGAGCTCAAGCTCGAGAACGCCGAGGACCAGCGGCGCCACGACGAGGCGGTTCTGCGGCAGAGGGTGCGGGCGAGGATCCGCACGCACCTCAAGAAGAAGTATGAGCGGGCGGCCAAGGCGGAGGCCGCGCCGGGCGCCACGAATTCCACCGCGGCAGTGCGGCCGCTTCTGGCCTACCCCGCCCCGGTGATGAACCTGGCCCGAACCTGGTGGTCGCGGATCCGGCGTTAGGGTATCCAGGGGCCCATGCGTTTGCTCATGGTGAGCCCCGAGCACTTTGAGGTCGCCTACGGCATCAATCCGCACATGCGTGCCGCCGATGGGTCGCTCAAGCACGTGGATCGCGCCCGCGCGGCTGCCCAGTGGCGCGATCTGCTCCAGACCTTTCGTGGGATCGGCATCCAGGTGGACGTTCTGCCCGGCGCGCCGGGCCTCCCGGACATGGTCTTTGCCGCCAACCACGGCCTGCCCTGGCAGAACGAAATTATCCTCTCGCGCATGGCCCACGCCGAGCGGCGGGAGGAGGTGCCGCTCTTCAGGCATTGGTACGAGGGCCAGGGCTACCGCATCCACGATCCGTTCTCCGACGGAGCCGTCGACTTTGAGGGCATGGGCGACACGCTCTGGCTCGAACCGGGCCGGTCCCTCGTGGGCGGCCACGGGTTTCGCACCCGGCCCGAGGTTTACCAGACCCTCGGCCGCCGTTTTGGCTTTGAGGTCGCGCCCCTCAAGCTTGTGAGCGACCTGTTTTATCACCTCGACACCTGCCTTTGCCTCCTGGGCCCTGGCGCCGCGGCGTGGGTGCCCCAGGCCTTTGACGCCGAGGGCGCGGCATGGATCCGGGCCCGTTTTCAGCGCCTGATCGAGGTCGATCCGCGCGAGGCCAAGGAGGGGTTTGCCGCCAATGCCTACTGCCCCGACGGCCGCCACGTGGTGGTGCAGCGCGGTTGCGACCGGTTTGTCCGGGATCTCTCGGACGCGGGGTTTCAGACCATCGAGGTCGAAACGGGCGAGTTCATCAAGGCGGGAGGCTCGGTTTTTTGCCTTAAAATGGCCCTGTGTTAAGAAACGCCCATGCCTCTTTCCCGCCTTCCTGAAATCGGCGCTTGGCTCTGGGTCGCGGCAACCTTTGCGGGGGTCCTCGTCGGCGGCTCCGTTGCCTGGCATTTCATTCACCGCAATCTGCAGCGTTGGGCCAAAGCTTCGCCGGGACATTGGGATGACGTCCTGGTCGAGTGGCTGACCGCGCCCGCGCGGGTCCTGGTGGTGATGTCGGCCGTGGTGGTGGCGTCCAACGTCGCCCCACACGGCATCGGACAGCATCCGCTCAGCACCTACGCGCAGAAGATCGCGGGAGTGCTCCTGGTTTTCTGGACCTTGGATCGGGGCCTGCGGACCGCCATGTCGTCACGGGCGTTGGACGGGCGCCTGCGCGGTCCTAGCCGGGTCCTGATTGCGACGGTCGGCCGCGCGGTGATCCTGGCCATGGGTGGGCTGATCGTGCTCGACACCGTGGGCATCTCGATCACGCCGATCCTGGCTTCATTGGGTGTCGGCTCGGTGGCGGTGGCGCTCGCCGCTCAGGACACCCTGTCCAATCTCTTTTCGGGTTTTTACGTGCTTCTCGATGAGCCCATCCGCGTGGGCGATCTGGTCGAAATCGAGGGCGGCTTCATGGGCGTGGTCCAACGGGTCGGCTGGCGCAGCACCCGTCTCCTGGTGGGTGGAACCAACACGGCCGTGATCCCCAACTCCAAGCTCGCGACCGCGAGGCTCATCAACTACAACATGCCCGACACGAGAACGATCTTCTCGGTGAGCCTCTCCGTCGCCCGCCAGGCCGATCTCGACGCCGTCGAGCGCGAGACGCTGCAGGTGGCTCGCGACGTGATGAACCGCACCCCCGGCGCGCTCGCCGGTTTTGAGCCGGTCTTGCGTTTCACGGGCTTCGCGGATTCGGGGATTTCGTTCAACGTGGCGCTCGGCGCCGCCGAACACGGCGGCCAGGACCTGCTCAGACACGAATTCCTGAAAGCGATTCAACGGCGCTACCAAAAGGTGGGAATCGAGGTGCCCTACCCGCAGCGCACGCTCCACGTGAACGGCGCCGAAAAGCGCGCGCTGACTTAGTAGTATTTTTCGACGTGAACGGCTTCTTTGGCGACGCCTTTGCGTTCCATGAGGAGCGCCTTGACCTCTTTGATCATGTCGCCGTTGCCGCAGAGGTAAAAGTCGGTGCCCGCCCAGTCAAAACGGTCGCCCAGGGACTCCAGGTAATGGGTCACGCGGCCCGTGAAGCCCTCCCAGCCTGGAGTCGGACGGCTCAGGCAGGTCACGTGCTCGA
>DATJFU010000251.1:0-2796 GCA_035495495.1 Bdellovibrionota bacterium | reverse complement strand
TGCCGCTCGCCGGCCTGCACGCGGTTCACGATCTCGGGGATCTGGTCGATCGCGTCGGGGCCAAAGACGAAGTCGAGATAGGGAGCGCGCCTGAAGATCGCACCCTTTTCCATCTGGCCCACGCATCCACCCAACGCCATGAGGGGTTTGCGTCCGTTGGTCTGGTAGTCCTGATAGGTGCCCAGGGTCGAGAGCGCCTTGTGCACGGCCTTGTCGCGCACGGAGCAGCCATTGATGAGAATGAGGTCGGCGCTTTCGGGGGCCGCGGCCTCTTCCATGCCGCTGTCCCTTAAGAGCGCACCCATGCGCTCGGTATCCGCCACGTTCATTTGGCAGCCGAAGGTCTTGATAAAATATCGCCCACGGTTGGCCGTCATCTGAATTAACCGAACGGGATACCACAGTATCCCGATCAGGTGGGGTGGAATTAACCTGACTGATTAAGTCTAGAATCCGCCAGGCGGACCAGCACCTCGGGGTCGGCCCCGTCCTCCGGGCAATGGGCGGCGCCGTACTTGAGCTCCTGCCCCAGGGCCTTCGAGAGCCGGGCCATGAGGGCCGGCGAGTCGGCCGCCTTGCAGTCGTCCAGGACGAGCGCGAGCCTACCCTTGCCCTCCAGGGCGTAGACGGCGTCGGTGGACCGGAACAGGGCCTTTCGGACCCGGGCGTGGAACTTACGCTCATCCTCCCCTTTCGGGACCTGTACGAGCGCCAGGGTCAGGGCCGCGAGCCCGTGCGAACTTTCGTAGGCCCGGGACTGCAGCACCGCCCGCACGCCTTCTTCGCTGTCCAGGCGGGGCACCTTGAGGTCGAGCTGCACCCGGTTGCCCTTGCGGGCCGCCTGAAAGGTCCCGCCGTGGAGCCGCAAGATCTCCATGACCAGCAGAAACTCGCTGCCGAGACCCTCGCGGGTGCGGGTCAGAAATTCGCGCTCCGTCTTGAGGGCGCCCGCGAAGGCCGAGACCGGAGAGACCACGCCGCCCTTGAAGCCAGCCCTCGCTTGCGTCCAGTCGGCGTCCCACTCGTCACCCGCATGGGGTGGAAGGTCAAAGCTCACCGAAAAGTGCGTCGCATCGGCCTCAAAGTGCACCGAAGTCCCTTTTTCGGCGCGTTCCACGAGGATTTCGAGGGCCAGGTCGACGGCCCGCGCGAGCTTCTGGGGATCCGCGAGGAGCGCGATGTTCTCACCCTGCCGCTCGGACACTGCGTCCACCGTGAACTCGAGCTGGCGCTCATTGAGGCGCGACTCGAGAGCACCCACGCGCATCAGCACCAGGCGCGGAAAATCGACCTCCTTGAGCCTGAGCCTAAAGACGCCGCTCTCGATGGCCGCCAGATCCAGGAGCGATGCCAGGGAGTGGTGCAGCCGCTGGGCGTTGTTTCGGGCCATGCTCACGAGCTCCGGCGCCGGCAGCTCGCCCGAGTGTCCCGGCTGAATCGCCTCCTGCAGAAGCTGAAGCGAGTTGAGGATGCCCATGAGGGGGGTCCTGAGCTCGTGGGAGATCAGAGAAAGGAGATTGGATTGAAACGTCCTAAAGAGCTCTTCGTCGTGAGGAGAAAGGCGCTCGCCGGAGCGGTGGCCGACCGCGAGGGAGCCGAGCTCGCTCGAACCTTCGGCCCTGGTCTCAGGCTTTGCCTTTCTTACAGAAGGACGAGACTTGGGACTCATCGAGCCCCTCGAGTTTCACCAGCCAGCCCTCTTCGAGCGAATCCTCGTTGAGCGTGCCCGGTTCCTCGACCACGCGCGGATTCACCGCCTTGATAGTGGCATCCAGCGGACAGGCCCAGTCGTAACTGCCGGTCGAACCTTCGCACGAAAACAGGATATCACCCCCCGAAACGGACTCGCCCGCTTCTGGAAGGGACACGTCTTCGGCTTCGCCCACCTGGGACATGGCGGCGCCGGTCATCCCGACGGTCAAAACCCCACCCGAGAGGGACCACCAGATCCGACCCCCGTCCGCCTCACCTGATTGTTCATCCGTCGCTGCCATTCCAAGCACCCTATTTCATTTCTCTTTTTTTATCCATGGAGGCATTGCGTCAACCAACGCGGCGTGTTACCTCCCGCGCTGACCGAAGGGGGTCCACGTGAAATCCATTGTTCCCGCGCTTTGCCTGGTTGCTTTGGCCGCCACCACCACCGGCTGTCCTTCTAACGAGGAGCTCGACCAGAGCGTCTCGATGAAGCTCGATGCCTCGCTGCGGAAAAAAGAGAAGAACCTCGTCCGCCAGGACGTGCACACGCTCGCCGGCCTGAAGTTGAGCGGCGATGCCTCACGCTGGTACCCCGCGATCTTTGGCGGATCATCCGCCGCGGACGCCCTGAAATATCTCGATACCCGGGTCAACTACCTGCTCTCCCGGCGCGTGCGCCTCGAGAGCCGCATCGCCCTGGTTCCCTCGACCGGCAAGAAACCCGCTGAAGCCGCGGGCGATGACCGCGATCAGGTCGTGACCATGGCCCTGAACGTCGGCACCGGCGTGTACTACGCCGCCGCCATCGACCAGGCCGAACACAACCTCGCCAAGCCCCGCCTGGCCTTCAAGGTGGGCGGCGCGACGGTGCCGATTCTCGGAACCCGCATCGGCGTCGTTCAGCTCGGCGAAGGCTACAACGCCTCCGACTTCTCGGCCCTGAATCGCATCGGCACCCTCATCCACGAAGCGCGCCACTCCGACTGCAAGCGCGAGCCCAACGTGCTCGAGCTCGCGCTCTTCGCCACGGGGCAGGACGTGCCCTCGGTTCACCAGTGCGGCAACACGCACGTGACGTGCCCCGCGGGTCACCCGTAC
>DATJFU010000250.1:0-3080 GCA_035495495.1 Bdellovibrionota bacterium | reverse complement strand
CGCCACGGCCGTACAGCGACGGCAGCCGCTCACGGTAGCGGCCTTCCATCGACCGCAGCTGGGCGAGATCGCCATCAAAGCTGAGGTCGCGGGTCTTCTGCGCCTGGATCTCAGAGAGGCCTTGGTAGAGGGCCGTATCATCGGTCACGTGGTCGGGCACCGAGCCCATGGCCACGGTCAGGCTCGAAAGGCCGGCCGCCATGCCGAGGCTGAACCACCACCACTTTCCAACGGTAGAAACGGGCTTCTGCTTTTTCATCGATTGGGACTTCCTTTGCCGCTCACGTACAACGTTCAGAATCACCGCTGGCCCCTAGAGCAATCCGGGTGCCAGCGTCCGGGGCTTCGGAAACCAGAAATCCCCTGTGATATCAAATGGGTGGTGCATAATGACACTGCGCTTCCGTGTAGGTTTTAGACACCCCCTAAAAAACTCACACAGGAGACCGCCTCCCGAGGGATGATGGCGCCCAAATGGCCGCACCCCAACCTAGACCCATTCGCCTTACACGGGTCAGGCAGAACAATCTCAAGGGCGTCACGGTGGAATTTCCCGCGCGGAAATGGACCGTCGTGACCGGCCTGTCCGGCAGCGGCAAGAGCTCCCTCGCCTTCGAAACCCTCTACGCCGAAGGACAGCGCCGCTACGTCGAAAGTCTCTCGACCTACACGCGGCAGTTTCTCGAGAAGATGCCCAAGCCGGACTTGGATGCCGTCGAGAACATTCCTCCGTCGATCGCGCTCGAGCAGAGAAACACCGTCCTCAACTCGCGTAGCTCCGTCGGCACCCAGACCGAGGTCGTGGATTACCTCCGGCTGCTCTTTGCGCGCGCCGGAGAAACCAAGTGTTCGGTCTGCGGCGGCGAGGTCCGCAAGATCGCCCCCGCGACCGTGCTCGATGAGGCGCTCAAATGGTTCGTGGGCAAGGCGGCGGCGGTCGCGGCTCCCCTCCCCGGCCCGGGGGCGGCGAGGCCCGAAGCCAAAGCCAAGAAGGGCAAGACCGCAAAGACGACCAAGAAATCCAGCAAAGCCGCAAGTGGCGAGCCCGACGTCGCCGCGTACCTGCGCCTTCACCACGAGCAGGGTTTCAGGCGCGTGCTGTGGAAGTCGGGCAAGAAGGGCTTTGAGGCCATCGACCTCGATGAGCTCGCCGCCGGAGGACTCAAACTTCCACCGAAAGAGGCCTTCGCCAACCGCGAGGTTCTGCTGGTCGTGGACCGGTTCAAGCTCAAGTCGGACTCGGGCTCGGATCAGGACACGCGTTCGCGCCTCCTCGACTCGATCGACCAGGCCCTCAAGATGGGCCGCGACACCGTGGCCCTGGTCAGTCTCGACACCGAAGAGGTCCGCTCGTTTGAATGCCGTTTTGCCTGCATCCGCTGCTCGACGCCCCACCGCGAGCCCGAGCCGGATCTCTTCTCGTTCAACAGCCCCCTGGGGGCCTGCCCGCGTTGCAGCGGCTTTGGGTTCAACCTGGAGATCGACGAAGCCAAGGTGGTGCCCGATCCGTCCAAGACCCTCAAGAACGGGGCCATCGATCCCCTGAGTAAACCCTCGAACGAGGACATCCAGAAGAACCTGTTTCGGTTCGCCGAACGGCACGGCATCTCGATCGGCAAGCGCTACCGCGAGCTCACGCCGGCCCAGCGAAAGCTGCTCTGGGAGGGAGACCCCGAGGACGACACTTTTACGGGCATCGCCGCGTTCTTTGAGCACCTGGCGCGCAAGAAGTACAAGCTCCACGTACGCGTCTTTATCCGGCGGTACCAATCCCAGAGCCTGTGCCCCGAATGCAAGGGCGCACGGCTCAGGCCCGACGCCCTCAACGTCTTTGTCGGTGGACGCACCCTACCCCAGGTCCTGGATCTCAGCATCACGGACGCCCTCGCCTGGGCGACGGGGCTCAAGCTCGAAGGCGCCAAGGCCGTGATCGCGCGCGACATCCTGGAACAGGTCCGCAAGCGCCTCGAGTTTCTGGCCGCGGTGGGCGTCGAATACCTTACCCTCTCGCGCCTCACCCGGACGCTGTCGGGCGGTGAGTTCCAACGCATCAACCTCGCTACCCAGCTCGGCAACGGGCTTTGTGGAACGCTCTACGTTCTCGACGAACCGTCCATCGGCCTCCACCCCGCCGACACCGAGCGCCTCATCGACGTGCTCCGCGGCCTGCGCGATCAGGGCAACACGTTGGTCGTGGTCGAGCACGACCTCGAGGTCATGAAGGCCGCCGACTGGCTGGTCGAACTCGGCCCCGGCGCGGGCCGGCGCGGCGGCGAGATCATGGCCGTGGGAACATCCGAAGACCTGCAAAGGACGCAAGGATCACTCACCGGCAAGTACCTGGGCGGGTCCTTTCGGGTCGAGCGAGCGCGGAGCCCCCGCGGCCCTTCGAGCCGGCGCCTCAAGATCACGGGCTGCGCCGAGCACAACCTGCAAGGCGTGACCGCCGAGTTTCCACTCGAGCGGCTCGTTGTCGTCACGGGGGTTTCTGGCTCGGGCAAGAGCACCCTGGTGCACAAGACACTCTACAACGCCCTGGCCCGTCTCTTCAGATCCGACGGGTGGGAGGCGCTCCAGCCCGGAAAGTTTGACCAGCTTTACGGCGCCGAGAACCTCAACGGCGTGGTGCTGCTCGACCAGCGGCCGATCGGCCGCAGCTCCCGGTCGAACCCCGCCACCTACCTCAAGGCCTGGGACGAGGTCCGGCGGATCTACGCCAACCAGTCCGTGTCCCTGCGCCGCGGGTACACACCCCAACATTTCTCCTTCAACGTCGACGGCGGCCGCGGCCCGGTCTGCAAGGGCGAGGGCGAGATCACGGTCGACATGCACTTCATGGCCGAGATCCGCCTGCCCTGCGAGGAATGCGAGGGCCGACGGTTCAAGAAGGACGTGCTCGACGTCACCTACCGGGGCAAGAGCGTGCACCAGCTTCTCGAGACCACGCTCGACGAAGCCTACGAGCTTTTCAGGGACCATCCGGGCCTGGCGCGCAAGTTTCAGGTGCTCAGGGACGTCGGCCTGGGTTACCTGCAGGTGGGCCAGAGCGCGACCACGCTTTCGGGCGGCGAGTCCCAGCG
>DATJFU010000249.1:0-12894 GCA_035495495.1 Bdellovibrionota bacterium | reverse complement strand
CTCGGTGTCTCCTCCCGACGAACGACGGAGCACTCAATCGCCCGGCAGAAATGACCGATGTAAGACACATGGCTTCTGCGCCTCAGGCAAAACGCTTTCGTCTCAATCCCGTAGAACTCGTGATCTTCAGTGGCATGGCGGTGGTCCTGGTGAACTCCGTTTACCACCTGTTCTACGACTGGGACGGCGTCCGGCCGGTGGCGGTCCAGCAGGCGCCGGACCCCCGGGGCGACACGGGCACGCAGGCGGGCGATCGCAGAGTCGCCTCCGTCTCGGCGGCGCCGGTAGTGGCGAGTCTGGCTGTTACCTGCGGCTCCACGGCCCCGATCCCGACGACGGCGGACAAGGTCCGCCTGTCGGGCTCACTCTGCGGCGATTCGGGCAAGCCCGCGGCTGACGCGAAAACGGCTGACGGCAAGCCGGCGACCTCGGACTTTGTACGCACCGAAGTGACCAATCTCACCAACCATGTGTCCGCGACCGTGTTCACGGACGCCGCGACGGGCAAGTTCTCAACGGATCTATTTCCGGTAGCCGCCGGAACCAATCACATCGAGATGAAATTCGTGCGCCAGGGCGCTCCCGCCGTGGTCGAGAAACTTCAGATCCTCAAAGCCGACGCCCACTAGGGCGTCACGACCCGAGCTTTACGGATACAGTCCGCGCAGCAGCATGGCCTTGCTGAGGTTCTCGATCGAGGCGATGAGCGACGCCGACTTCATGGTCGTGTTGTAGCGCTCCTTGACCGTGATCACCTTCTTGAAGGCCTTGGACATGATGTGGGCCAGGCGGGCGTTCACCTCGGCCTCGGTCCAGAAGAAGCTCTGGAGACCCTGCACCCACTCAAAGTACGAGACGATCACGCCGCCGGCGTTGCAAAGCACGTCGGGGATCAGAAACACGCCACGCGCCTCGAGTTTCTGCGCGGCCACCGAGCTCGTCGGCCCGTTGGCGCCCTCGGCGATGATCGAGGCCTGGATACGGTCCACGTTGGCCTCGGTGATGACGTCATCGACGGCGGCGGGGACCAGGATGTCGACCTTGAGCTCGAGCAGCTGCTCGTTGCTGATGTGCTCGGCGCCCGGAAAGCCCTTGAGGACGCGGTTGCTCACGAGCCAATCCTTGATCTTGGTGATGTCGAGGCCGCTGGGGTTGTAGATGCCCCCCGAAACGTCGGAAACGGCTACCACCTTGATGCCCCGGAGATGGAGCTCTTCGGCGGCGACGGCGCCCACCTTACCAAAGCCGTGGATGGCGGCCGTGGTGGTGTGGTCCATCTTGGGGTGGGCCTTGCCTTTGGACTCGAGATATTTGACCGCATGCTCGATGCAGTACACGACGCCGCGGCCCGTGCTCTCGGCGCGACCCAAGGATCCGCCGATCTCGACGGGCTTGCCGGTCACGACACCGTGAACGGCGTGGCCCAGGCCCTGGGAGTAGGTGTCCATGATCCACGCCATGGTCTGGCCGTCGGTGCCGATGTCCGGAGCGGGCACGTCCGACTCGGGACCGAACACGGTCATGAGCTCCATGGTGTAGCGGCGGGTCAGCGCCTGGGTCTCGGCCCGCGAAAGCTGGGTCGAGTCGACGCGAATTCCACCCTTGGCGCCGCCCAAGGGCAGCTCCATGAGCGAACACTTGAAAGTCATGAGCATCGCGAGACCCGCGGTCTCTGAAAGGTTCACGTGCTGGTGGTAGCGGATGCCGCCCTTGCCGGGTCCGAGGGTGATGTTGTGGAGGACACGGTAGCCCTCGAACACCTTGACGCTGCCGTCGTCCATGCGGACGGGCACGGACACGATCACGGCCCGGCGCGGCACTTTGAGACGCTCGGTCACGTTGCGATCCAGGTCCATGACCTTGGCGGCGTTCTCCAGGTCCATGAGTGCGTTGCGGTAGAGCTCGCTGCCCTCCCAGAGGTGGGAACTCAGGTCAGAGCTGGAGCTTTTTTGTACCATGGGCTGGCTGGTGGTCGGGGCCGTGTGGGTCATACGAAGAATTCCCCTGAATGCGGTTTAAGCCGCGAATCTACTGGGGTTTCAGTGGTGAATCAAGGAGGTTTTGGCTAGACTCGGGGCATGGCCAAGGCCCCAACTCGTTTGCGTGTGGCGGTACTGTACGGCGGGCGTTCGGGTGAGCACGAGATCTCCCTGATCTCCGCCGCGTCGGTGATCCGAAACCTGGATCCCGACCGTTATGAGGTGATCCCCGTCGGCATCGACAAGGATGGGGTCTGGCACCTCAACAGCATGAAACTCATCGAGAAGCAGCTTCAGAAGGCGCTGCCCATGCTGAAGGACACGCCCCAGGTGGTGCTGCCCCCCGCGCCCTCGGACGGTGGAAGCGCCCTCATCGCCCTGGGAGCCGGCCCGGACTCAAGAAAAACAGTGGATGTGGTGTTTCCGGTGATGCACGGCCCCCTCTGCGAGGACGGGACGATCCAGGGATTACTGGAGCTGGCTGGTGTGCCATTTGTGGGCTGCGGAGTCCTGGGCTCGGCCCTCGGAATGGACAAGGCCGTGGCCAAGAAACTTGTCGGTCTCGCGGGCCTCGCGACGGCCAAGGGCATCGAGGTGCGCTGGGACGAGTGGGCGCACCGCAAGGCCCAGGTGCTGGAGCAGGCCAAGAAGTCGCTGCCGCTCCCCATGTTCGTCAAGCCGGTCAACATGGGTTCGAGCGTGGGCGTGCACAAGGTGAAGACGGCGGCCGAACTCGAGCCCGCGCTCGAGGATGCCTTCAGATACGACACCAAGGTACTGATCGAGCAGGGTATCGCCGCGCGCGAGATCGAGCTCTCCGTCCTCGAGAACATCGACGGCGGCGATCCGCTCGTGAGCATCCCGGGCGAGATCATCCCCTCGCACGAGTTCTACTCGTACGAGAGCAAGTACCTCGACGAGAACGGCGCCAAGCTCGAGATCCCGGCCAAGATCACGCCCGATCAGGTCAAGGAGGCCCAGCGCATGGGCCGCGTCGCGTTCAGGGCCCTCGAGTGCGAGGGCATGGCGCGGGTGGACCTCTTCTTGGACAAGGACACGGGCCGCTTTTACTTCAATGAGGTGAACACCATCCCGGGCTTTACCTCGATCAGCATGTATCCCAAGCTCTGGGAAGCCTCGGGCATCGGATACTCCGAACTGCTCGACCGCCTGATCCAGCTGGCTCTCCGGCGCCACGAGCGCAAGAGCCACCTCAAGACCGAAGGCCGCCCCGGGAGCTAACGCAGGACCGATAGCAGGTTGGAGTAGTCGTCGGTCCAAAGGCGCATGGACCCGCGCTGGGGGCGCGTCCACCGCGAATCCCCCTGCAGAAGTCGGGGCAGGGTGGAATCCCGGGAGAGCACCACCCAGACCGAGGCGGATACCCCGTGGGACTCCGGTCCCTCCGGCACCTTGAGGTCGGATCTCATCTCGGCGACCGCGCCGGTGGCCTCGGCCAGGGCCGCGAGAAGGCGTGAAAGATCGAGGTACCGGTTGGAGACGTTGAACGCGAGCCATCCGCCGGGGCTGAGTTTCTTCCAGTAGAGTTCCAATGCCTCGTGGGTGAGGAGATGGGCCGGGATGGCGTCCGACGTGAACGCGTCCATCACGATCAGGTCGTAAGCGGCGTCCGGCGCCTCGGCGAGGCGGAGCCGGGCGTCGCCGATCACAAAGTGCGTGGATGATGCGTCCCTGCCCCGCAGGTAGGTAAAGTACTTCTCGTTCTGAGCCAGAGCCAGGATCCCCGGATCCAGCTCGTAGAACACCCAGTCCTCGCCCGGTCGCGCGTAGGCGATGGTGCTGCCCGTACCGAGGCCCACCACCGCGACCTTGCGGGGGGGGCGTGCTCCGGGTCGGTGGAGCAGATCAAAGATTTGACCCAAGGGGCCCGATCGCGCGTAGTAGGTCACCGGCTCGTTCCGCCGCGCGGGATCGCTGGGCTGCGCTCCGTGGAGGGTCGTGCCGTGAATCAGCTGCACATACTGGCCGTCCACCGTGCGCACGACCTTGAGGGTTCCAAAGAAGGTCCGCGTCCTCGCGAGGGGTTCCGCTCCCCAGAAGCCGAAAACCGATGTGGCCGCGAGAAACAGGGCAAACAGATTGAGCACGTATCGGCGAGGCTGCGCCACGTGCCGGTAGGCGAGCACGGCGGGGATGCCCAGGACGAGAAGCTGCACCAGCCGTTCTGGCAAGGGATGGCGGGATCCTATCCACGTCACGACCGCCCACAGCAGGGCCAGGGCCGCGGCCACGCCCAGCGCGTATGCCACATGCGAGGCAAACACCCGCAAGTCTTTGAGCGGACCGGATACCGGCCCGGGCCGGGCCAGGCATGCGGCGAACAGGGCCACGGGGTACTCGGTGAGGTCCTTGAAAAGAACCGGCGCCAGGAGCCCGTTGATGGCGCCACCCAGAACACCGCCGAGGGCGATCCAAAAGTAAAACTCGGTGAGACCCGCCGTCGGAGGACGGTCGTCGGCCAGGCGGCCGTGGCAGACCGTGCAGCCGAGAAAGAGGGTGGCGAGATTGAGGGGCAAGAAGAGCGCGATCGGCTCGTTGGACCCCAGGATTCCAAAGAGGCAAAGGACCGTGAAGAACGCGAGGATCCGCTCAAACTCCGAGTAGATCCGAAGCCAGTGCCGGATCCGCGCCGAGAAAGCGACGATGAACGACAGGATGTAAAGCGCCAGCGGGACGACCCAAAGAAGGGGGGTCGCGATGATGTCGGTGGTCAGGTAGGTCGTGACCCCCATCACGAGGCTGCACGGGACGAGGGCCCAGAAAATCCATTGAAGCCTGCGTGCCGTGGTCGGAACGGCGGCGGCCCTTGGGCCGCGCCTGGTGTCGCGGTGAGCGGAACTGACGCTGCCTCTCCACGGGATGAGAGCACAGGCGAAGATGAGAAAAGCGAGGACGACGCAGCCCGTCCGCCACCATTGAAACTGGTGCGACAGGGTCAAGAGCGGCTCGACCACGAGCGGATAACCCAGGAGTCCGGCCAGGCTACCGGCGTTGCCGGCCGCGTAGAGAAAATACGGATCCTGAGCCTTTCCGTGCCGGGTCGCCGCGAACCAGCTCTGGACCATCGACGAGGTGGAGGCCAGCATGAGGAGCGGAAGGCCGATGAACCGCGTGAGCAGAGCCAAGAGCGCGGGCGTGGGCGAGGAGACGGGCGGAACGAAACCGTGGACGGGATCGAGGGAGGCCTCCAGGAGAAAGACGGTGGCGCCACAGAGGAGCACCAGCTGCACCATCACCTGGACTCGAGGTTTCAGAAGGGCGACGGAACCGTGGGCGTACAGGTATCCGACCAGCACCGCCACCTGAAAGAACAACATGCACACGATCCAGATGGCCGGCGTGCCGCCCAGAAGCGGCAGAAGGAGCTTGCCCGTCAGCGGTTGGATCGCGAAGAGCAGAAAGGCGCTGAGAAAGAGCGTGGCGGAATACAGCGCGACCATTTCTCCGATCATGCCACGGGTCCGGAGGCCAGTCTCCCCTCGCGGCTGACGAACCGGCCGCTCCGCACGCCGTCTTCGATGAGCTTGAAGAGGGGTCCGGGTGCCCATCCCGCCGCCGTCGCGCGGTCGATCAAGGAGGGGAGCGGAATCCCGCCGGACAGAAGAGTGCCGTCGCGGATCCAGAGTTCCACCTCTTCTGGCGTACCAGGCAGGGGCGTGCGGGGTTTGGGCGGGCGCCGCGGCTGTCCAGGCAGGAGCGCGCGGAGCTGGTGCCACTCGTTTCTCAAACTCCAGGGGCCAGTGAACGGAAACACGGCGGCCTCGTTGTTTCTCCACTCGAGGAGCGCGTCGTTACCGGCCGTTCGCGGATCCCCGGGCCAGGCGGGCACCACGTAGCACGGCGTCTGATGTCTGAAGGCCTGGGTGGCGGTGCCGAAGGTCCCCGACCGGGCTCCTGCCTCGATCACGAGGACCGCCCGTGCGGCGCCTCCTAGAAACCGGTTGCGCGCGCTGAAGCGCCAGCCCTCGACGGGGCTCCCATCGTGTGGATGTTCGCTCACGAGGAGGCCTCCCGCGGCGACGATCCGGTTCTTGAGGTCTTCCCTGAGGGGTGGAAGGGTCTGGTCCAGCGGCGGCGCGAGAAACGCCACCGTCGGCAGGCCCGCCGAAAGGGCGGCCTCATGGGAGGTCGAATCGATCCCGGGCGCCAATCCCGAAGCGATGATGAGACCGCTCCCGCGAAGCTCGCGGATCCACTGGCGGGTCGATACCTCGGCCCGTGCCGTGGGCGCCCGCGTGCCCACGACCGAGAGTCCCCGCGCCTTCAACGCCGAAAGGAGGGACACGTCGCCCCTCACCCGGAGGCGCGAGGGGGGGCGTTCGACGGTCCAGACCGACGCGCCCGGTAGATCCTCGGGCCTGACCTCTTGGATGCAAGACATGGGGGCCACTCAGCACGGAGCGTGCCGAAACGGGGAGTCTTTACTTGCCGCCGCCGGATTCGAACGGATCCGAGACCGACTGTCCCTGGTCCAGGGGTTCCACCCCCGGTTCCTCCGTCGGAGCGCCGGAGGGCGCGCCGGTCGAGGGCGGCGGAGGAGGAGGCGGCGGCGGCGGCGTGTCGCCGCCCGAGGGTGGGAACGGCGCGGTCTCGGGACCCGGCTGACCCGCGGACCCCGAGTCCGGAGGCGGGGCTCCTTCACCGGCGGGGGGAGGGGGCGCCTCGCCGCCCGTCGGGGGCGGTCCAAAGAGGTCCTGATCCGTGCCTCCGCCGTTCGGCGGCGGCACCGTCTCGGGCTGCGGCGGCGTGCCCTCGGTCGGGACGCTCTCTTGAATCTGCGGTGCGGTGCTGTCGGGCGGGTTGCCCTTCCACTGCTCGAGCTGCTTGAGTTCGCGCTCCTCGTTCGGGCCCAGGCCACCGCTGGAGTCGAGCTTGTCGAGGTTGTCGAGCTCGTCATCCAGCTTCTTCTGCTCGAGGTCGCGCTCCTGCAGGCCGCCCTTCTTGAGGAGATCCGAGACATCGGTGAGGAGAACGACCGTCTCGTTCTCGTAAACCGGCACGAGGGTGCGGATCGCGAGGGCGACCGAGAAGGTCTCGCTCGTCTGCAGGACCATGAAGTCGCCGTCGATGATGAAGTCCGCCCCGGTCAGGTTCGAGTCGTTGGACGGATCGCGGTGCTGGTAGGCCCTGAAGACCATGCCCGGCTTGACGCCGTCGTCGGCGCCGCGGTCGACGTACACGAGCTTGTACTGCGACGTCGTGTAGGTCGAGAAGTTACGATCCATGATCAGTACGCCCTCGATGGGGCGCGGGCCCGCGATGGGCTCCAGCGGGGGCACACGCGGTACGCGTGGAATGACGAGGCCGCCCCGTTGGACGAACGCCTTGCCCGTGGTGATCGTGCCGACAAAGAGTCCTTCGCGCACGGCGATGACCTTGACCTCACCCAAGACGGGATAGGAGTAGCCGGCGCGATCCGACTTGCGCGACTTGAGCAGGTACGGGTCCCCGGTGATGGTGTAGGTCTCGCCGACCTGCATTCCATCCTTGGGCTCGATGAACACGGTGTCACCCAGCGTGAGGTACTTGCCGTCGTGGCGGGACGCGCGGATCTCCCCCAGGTATGGAATCTTCTGTGAAGCCGGAAACGACTCGAGGGTCACACCCTGGGACTTGTGGTGGATGATTTTGGCATGGGTGTCGAAGCCGTTGGGATCCACTTCGGGCGGCAGTTCGAGCTGGACCTGTTCCCAGTCCTGACGGGGCAGAAGCTTCCACTCGTCGGATCGGCCCTGGGGACCCTGGGGAGCCGCGGGTTTGCCGGAGTTGTCGGCCACCTGGAGGGGGCCGTTGGGCTGCGGAATGCCGTTGTCCCCGCCCGAGCCCAGGGCGGGGAGCGAGGTTCCGGTGCCCGGAAGAAAGGTCACGCTCTGCCCCGGCGTGATCAGGTGGGGATTGGTGATTCTGCCGTTGTTGAGCGCCCAGACCTTGGGCCAGTACTTGGGATCCCCGAACAGGCGCTTGGAGACGTCCCAGAGCGTGTCGCCGCGGACGACCTGGTAGTCCTGCCCGGTCTTTTCTCCGGCTATGAGTTTCCAGTCGTCGTCGGAGACTGGCTTGAGGAGTTTGGAGATCCGAAGCGTCTCTTGCTCGGGATCCACCACCGCGCGGACGGGGGCCGCCATGAGTAGGACGAACGCGATCGCGAGCCAGAGTGGGGCGCGCAACTCAGGTCTGGGGGGCGTCCGGAGCGCCTTCATGGGTCTCGGGTTCCTCGGGGACCGTGTTGAGGGGCGCCGTCAGTGGGGGAGCCTCAGCGGGATTGTCTTTGACGGATTTCTCCGCCGTTTTTTCTGGCATCTTTTCTGGCGTCGCGGCCCCGTGTCCCGCCAAGCGCCCGATGGGGGCGGCGGACAGCTGCCGGGCGGCGGGAGACTGCGGAAAGAGCGAGAGCAGCATCTGCCGGTGGCTTTCGGCCTCGGAGCTCATCTGAAGACCGTCTTCGGTCTCGGCCAGGAGCGCGAGGGTCTCGGCGACGTGGCGCCCGCGCGGATAAACGCTCAGGGACCGTTGAAGCTCCTCACGCGCGAGCTTGAGCTCCTTGGACTTGTAGTAAGAAGCGCCGATGAAATGCTGGGCCGAACCCGCGAGGGCGTGGTCCGGATGTTCCTTGAGAAAGGACGAGAGCGCGAGGATGGCTTCGGAGTACTGGCCGGCCTCGTACTGGAGAAGCGCGTCGCGGTACTGCTGGACCGCGGGATCCTTTGAGAAGCTCATGAGGCCCGATTGATCGGGTCGGTTGGCTGGCCCGCCACGGGCCGAACTCGCATGGGGAACCACGGGCTGCGCGCCCCCCGAGACCGTCGGAGGGGACAGCTCGGGCGCATCGCCCCGGCGCAGAACCTGCTCCATGCCCTCTTTCGCGAAGTTGGCCTTTTCGGTGACCGCGGCCATCTTGTCTTCGAGGCCCTGAAGGCGAAGCTCCAAGGCGGTCACGGCCTCGCGAAGTCGTTGGACTTGCGAAGAATCCGAGCCACCCGCGTCGGCCGCCACCTTCTCGGATGCCTTCTCTGTCGACGCGCATCCGACGGCGAAAAAACCGACCGCGGCCAAAGCGAGCGCCGTCGTCGGAGATCTAAAACGTCCAGGTACTGGAGTTGGAATTGGCCCCATGTTTTAAGGATAAGGGGAGCGGTGAGCGCTCGCAAGCTGACGGATTTCTGACGGAGGGCAAGCGATGGCGTGGGAACACGCGGAGACCTGGATCGTGCGGACCAAGAAAGAGGACTCGGCCTTCTTGTATGCCGTCGTCGAAGCCAACGAGGGCGTGGCCACGGTTTCGACGCTGGCCCATTCTCCCGGCGACCCCGAGCGCGTGGTGGAACTCCTGGTGCCCGCGAGCCGCGCCGAGGACGCCAGGCGCATGATCGAGTCCCTGGGGAGCGTCGTCCTCTCAGTCGAACGCCGTTAGGAACGGCCTTTGCTTATGGCCCGTCCATGGTGTCGCCGTGGATGGTGAGAGGGCTTTGGTTCGCGGCTTCGGGCGCGGCTCTTGAGGCCGCGCGGCGGTTTCCGCGGCCCTCGGTCGGCGGGGGGGCCCTCGAGACCTGCAGGCGGGTCGTCCGGGGGGTCGAACGCATCGAGGACCGCATCCGCGGCGGGACGCTGCCCACGGACGAAGACTGGCGGGTGCTCGAGGAGCTGCCGCCTCCCTGGGGGATCCTGCTCGGAAACGCGCTGCGAGACCTGCGGTCGAGCGGGGGCGAAGTGCTGCCCACCCTGGCGCGCGCGCGGGCCCTGGCCGAGTCCGAGGAGCGGACGCTGTGGACGGCCCGCGAACGGTCCGGTCAGGCCATGGCGCAGGCCGTGGCTCTCACGGGGCTCGCCCCCTTGGCGGGCTGGGCCCTGTTTCCCCTGGTGCCGGGCCTCGAGTCCCATGTCGTCGAATGGAGATGGGCCTGCGGCCTCGCCACGCTCTGGTCGGCCGCGGGAGCTTTGTGGCTCAACCGGCTCGCCGAGCGGGCGCGGTGGGGAGGATTGCGCGGACAGCTCCGGAGCTGGCCCCGGGTGTTTTCTTGCGCGGGAGAGCGGCTCCTGGCCAAGATCCGGGGCGGGCTGCCGCCGGACTTGGGATGGGAAGAAGCCCACCGGATCCTTCAGGCCGCCGGGGATCTCCTCGGCACACCCGGGATCGAAAACGCCTGGGGCGCCTCGGTCTGGCTGGGCGAGGGGCGCATGTCCGGCGGGGCCGCCGAGCGGGCGCTCCGCTCGGTACCGGAACGCCTGCGCGCCGCGATCCGCGTCTCGCTCATGGAGGGGGTGCCCTGCCATGCCAGGATCGAGTCGGCGCTCGATGCGTTTCGGCGGGAGCTCGACGGGATCTGCTCGCGCGAGCTGGCGCGCCTACCGGTGCGATCGCTGCAGCCGCTCTTCATCTTTCAGGCCCCCGCGCTCCTCGGTCTCGTGGCGGCGGCCCTCTGCCTGGCGCTCGTCGATGGGTAAGATGCTACTCGAGACCTATTTCTGGGTCGTGGCGACCGGGCTCGTCCTGGGCGGGCGTCCCTGGGTGTTTCCGAGGCTAGAGAAGGGGGGGAACGTAGGGATTCTTCTCCCGGCCGGCCACCTCAAAGGCGGCGCAGTCCCGGGCGACGTGGGTGGATTCGAGCTTGCCCCGCCGATAGATCAGGATCGAAAGGTCCGAAAGAAGGGTCGTCGAACACGAAAGCAGGGTGCCGTCCGTGTCCTCGAGGGTCAGTCCCGCGAAGTCCTTGAGGCTCGCCCGGAGATGTCCCCTGAAACTGACCTCGCCGCGATCGGCCTGAAAGCGCCACTCCGTCAGGCTATGGGATGAGCGGATCCGAAACGAATCGATGAGCCGATTGAAGGGGTACGAAACGCCCCGGTAGTGAAAGAAAAGCGAAGTCAGGCGCGGCGAACGGAGTCCCCACGGGAGCCGGCTCCGGGCGCTGAGGCCTTCAAAGACGAGATCGGTGGGGTTGCCTTCGGGGTCCACGAAGTGGTTGCAGTGGCCCCACGTCCAGGATTCAGCGTGAAGCGGACCCGAGAGGATGCCGTGCATGCCGGGAGCCCGGTCCACCATGTAGGACGTGCCGTCCACCGTGTAGGAACCCGAGAAGAGCAGATTCTCTTGCGGGGTGCGTGCGCGGTTTCGGATGAGCCCGAGACGCGCGAGGGACTCCGGGACCAGGTCGAAGGCAAGCGGCTGCGCGGGTTCCATGCGCAGGTCCCAGCTCATGGTCGCGCCCTGCGAACGGGCCGAGCCGCGAAGGTGGGAGCCCGAGAACTCGCAGTCCGAGACTTTAACCCACTCGCCCGCGGCGTGGAGAGCGGAGAGGTCCTGGGGCTTTCTCACGGCCGATTTCTCGACCTCGCCCTGCTCGGACTTGCGCCAGAAGACCGCCCAAACCTCGGCCGAGCGCCGAAACCCGTTGGCGCTCACGAGGACGGTAAAGCGGAGCAGAAGCGCCTGCCGGCGCGCGGGATCGTTGATCTTGAAATACCACTCGTGTTGATGGCCCGTGCGCGCTCCCGTCGAGGGGAGAGTCAGTGGCGATGCGGTGGCGGCTTGCTCGCTCATGGAGTGGCCACCTGGCCACCGGTGGGCGGAACGTCTTCAGGGGCCTGCGTTCCACCCGTGCCGTTCTTCTTTCGGCCGGCGACACCCGCGCGCGCCCAGAGCCAGGCTGACAGGAGAAAGAGGAGGGCCTCGACGATCGCCACGGCCAGGTAGGCAAAGACCGGTTCGCGCCGGAGAAACAGAAACGTGAAGATCCCCGCCGACGCGACCTTGGATAGGAGGTGCAGCAGGGCCGGCGCGGGCGCCGCCGGATTTTGGGCGGCCACGAAAACGAGTCCCGAAAGCAGCACCGCGTGCGCGGCAGCGAATCCGGTCCAGAGGGACTCGGCCGGATCGGGCAGGACCTGGTACCAGGAGAACACCTTGGGAGCGAAGTTGAGGGCGTAGAGAAAAGGACCCTGGGCAAAGAGCAGGAGACCCGCGAGCGTGAGGTACAGGAGTCCGAGAAGGCGCAGCGTGGTGCTACATCCTCGGGTGATCTCCTGCGGGCTGCGGGCCATGCCCCCTTTGTAGCACCTGCCGCAGCAGCAGGGTATCCCCCTCGCGACCCTCAATTCGCAGAATCTGGCTTACCCTCCTCACGGTTCCTTCACGTTCGACGTGGGCGACCCACTGCAGTCCATGGGCCATGAGATCCCTCAACAGGGGCGGGGTCAGGGTGCCGGCCGTGGCGAGGTGACACAGGAGTTCGACCCGCCTCAGGGCGTCACGGGCCGAGTCGGCGTGGATCGTGGCCAGGGCGCCTCCATGGCCAGTGTTGAGGGCCTGGAGAAGCTCGAGAACCTCGTCTCCCCGGCATTCCCCCAGGACCAGCCGGTCGGGCCGCATCCTGAGGCTCTGGCGGAGAAGGTCGCGGAGGCTGACCCCGCCGTAGCCGTCCGGGTTGGGGGGCCGCGACACCAGGGAGAGAAAGTGGCCGTGGCGGGGGGCCAGCTCGGGCACGTCTTCGAGGGCGACGACCCGCTCGTGGCCTGGGAGCGCGGAGAGCAGCTCTGAGGCCAGGGTGGTCTTGCCGGCCCCCGTCGCCCCCGAAAGGAGAATGGACTGCCGCGCGAGGACGGCCCTGCGCAGAATCCCAAAGCCCGGGTCGGCTCCCCAGAGGGGCGGCCCGGTCCCGGGCCGGGCCAGGCGTCTCAGGGACACCAGCATCCCCCGCGGTGAAGCGGGTGGAAAAACGGCATGCAGCCGCTGCCCGCCCGGAAGAAGGGCATCGGCGTACGGAGACCTCGCGTCCCAGGTGCGCCCCGCGGATCCCAGCTGGTGCACGACCCAATCCCGGAGCCAATCCCTCGACGATGGCTCGCCGCCGTGGACGATTTTCTCCCAGCGGCCGCACCGGTCGACCCACGCGTCGTC
>DATJFU010000248.1:0-3648 GCA_035495495.1 Bdellovibrionota bacterium | reverse complement strand
GTCCTTGTGACCCTGGTTGTGGCGCAGGCCAGCTTTCTTGTGCTTCACTTTGCCGGTGCCCGTCAGCTTGTAGCGCTTGGCAGCGGCCTTGTTGGTTTTCATTTTCTTAGCTTTGGAAGCCATCGTGCAGTCCTCTTTTGGAAGAGGCCTAAGTACTTGACCGCACGGCCATTCGTCAAGAGTCTATTTGGACTGGAACAGGTCCGAACCCTGGCTCGAAACCCCGGCAAAATCCAGGGTCTGCATCCCCATTCCGGGCTGGAGCTGGAGCACGGAGGGGTCCGAAAACACCCCGAGGGCGTGCCCATTGGTGTCCAGGGCGATCACCCGAAACGAGTAGGTTCCCCAATTGGGCAGGTCCCGGGCCGGGATCAGGGTGGCCTGGTTTCGGGGGCCGGTCCCATAGAGGTAATAGAGCCGGTAGGGATCGGGCATGTTGCCGTTCGGGTTGGAGAATCCCTGGTTGGGCCGGCTGACCTCAAAGTAGACCCCGGCGGCCCCCTGGAACTCGGAAACGTCGTAGGCCACGAGGATGTTCACGTTGGGGTTACCCACCGCGAGGGCCGTCTGCCCGTTCAGGGTCGGGGCCCGGGCCTTGGTCCCCGGCTGCGGATTGGGATTTGGATTGGGGTTCGGGTTGGGGTCGGGGTCGGGATTCGGATTCGGGTTGGGATCCGGAGCCCCCGAGATCAGGGCCACGGCCTTGCGGGCGTTGACCCGACCGTTGGCCACGACCTTGCCCTGGAGGGCAGGCACGGGGTCCGACGACTGGATGAGGGCGGCCTTGATGGCGGCGTACGTGGCCGTCGGTTTGGCGGCCTTCATGAGAGCCGCGACCCCGACCACGAGGGGCGTCGCCATCGACGTTCCACTCAGGTAGCCATACTTGTTTCCGTTCTGGGTCGAGAGAATGTCCTGCCCAGGCGCCGCCACGTGCACGGTGCGCGCGCCGAAGTTGGAGAAGCTCGTGAGCGAGTCGCTCTGGGTCGTCGCCGCGACGGCCAAGATGTTGTCGTGGGTGTACGACGCCGGGTAGGTTGGCACCTGGTCGTTGTTGTCGCCCACCCCGTCCTGACCGCCGTTGCCGGCGGCCGCCACGAACAGAATCCCCGCCGCGCGCGCACGGTCGATCGCCTCGGCCAGGGCCTGCGAACGCGTGGTCGAACCCCAGCTGTTGTTGAGGATCTTCGCGCCCATCTTGATGGCGTAATCCACGGCGCGCACGGCGTTGGCGACGTCGCCGCTGCCGTTCGAGCCCAGAAACTTGAGGGGCATGATCTGAACCTTTTGCGCGTGGCCCGACACGCCTACTCCGTTGCCGCCGACGGCTCCCACGGTGCCCGACGTGTGGCAGCCATGGAAGTTGGGAAAGTCGTCGGACACGGGCGTGGCGTTGTTGGAATTGAAATTCCACCCGTAGGTGTCATCCACGAACCCGTTGCCGTCGTCGTCCTTGCCGTTACCGGGGATCTCCTTGGTGTTCTTCCAGATGTTGGCGGCCAGATCCTCGTGCGTGGGGTCGGTACCGGTGTCGATGATGCCGACGATCACGTCGCGGCTGCCGGTCGTGAGATCCCAGGCCCCGAACGAGTCCACCGTCTGGTGCGCCCACTGCGACGCAGCCTGCGGATCGTTGGTGTGGCCAAAGAGGTGCATATCGACGTCCGGCTCGGCGTACTCGAGGTCCGGCGAAGCCAGATAGTGTTCGAGGCGGTCCGGCGCCGAAGCGGCGTCCGGAAACGTCACCATCACGAGGTCGTCCCGCACGGGCTCGAGTCGCTCGTCGGACTGGGACCGGATCGAGAACGCCTGAAGGGCATTCACGTGCCCCAGGGTCTGGGCGTCGCCCGTAGTCTCGGGCGCCTTGAGTTTCAGGAGATACCGGGCGGACGCGACGGCGCCCGGCTGGGCGATCTTGCCAAAGGGCAATGGCGCCGAGCTAGGATTCTCCGGCGCGCAGCCCGTGAGGGTCACGAGCGCGGCGAGCGCAAAACGGCAGAAATTTCCGACCTGGCGTTGCCCTTCCATAGGCTACCTCGTCCTTCTTCAGTTCCTTCCTCCTTTCTTCGGTGGGCATCATGCCCGCCTGGAGAGGCAGAAAGGTCTACCGCGGGTAGGCCATCTTGGCCGTCGCCGTAGCTGAGGGTCAGTCTGTCGGTCCGAGGGGACGAACCTCTGTCTACTGGGCCCGCAGGGGCGGGGCCTTCAAAGATCAGCCGGTGGCTTTGCCGTTGGCCTTCGCGGGTGCGGCGGGTGCGGGGGTCGGCGTTGCTGGCTTATCGCCCGGCTTCTTGGCGGCCGGGGCCATGATCAGGATGGCTTTCTTGCCTTCCAGCTTGGCGTTCTGTTCCACCACCCCCACGTCCTCGAGCGCCTTGGTGATTTCGGCCATCAGCCTGAGGCCGATTTCCGTGTGGGTGATCTGGCGGCCGCGGAACAACATGGTGAACTTCACCTTGTCGCCCTCTTCGAGAAACTTGCGGGCCTGCCGGGATTTGACGTCCAGGTCGTGCTTGTCGGTGGTGGGCCGGAGTTGGACCTCCTTGACCTTGATCACCACTTGCTTGCGCTTGGCCTGGTGTTCTTTCTTCTTCTGTTCGTACTTAAATTTGCCGTAGTCGCAGATCTTGCAGACGGGGGGCGAGGCGTTCTCAGCCACTTCCATCAGATCCAATCCACGGTCCTGCGCCATGCGCAGGGCCTCGCGGGTGTCCACGATACCGACCTGGTTACCCTTCTCGTCGATGAGACGGACCTGGGGAACGCGGATGCGCTCATTGAGCCGGTGTTCTTCGTTTTGGTGTTTGGCGGGAAATCTGCTCTTGAAGCGGGGAGGGAAGGAACTGGAGGGTGTAAAAGCCATAAGTTCGACGGGGTGTCAGATACCTTTCATTCATGTTAAGTGCCGGATTTTTCCGGCGCTTCATGATCTTGGATACCGGAGGGATAGGGGGGTGTCAAGGCGGGCGGGGCCGCTCTGACCCCAGGGTGGAAGTGAGTGGGGAGCCATGAATTCAGCCAGAAACCGCGAAATCAGAGCCTTTGTCGCGAGTCTGCTCGCGCATGGCGCCGCCCTGGCTTTCGGCGCCCACCTGGGCACGAATTACCCGGCGCATTCGGCCTCCGCCGGGGCGGAGGGCGGCACTCCGGGCCGGGTAGAAGTGGTGGCCCTCACCGAGGTCCGGGCGCCCCGGGCAGCCACTCCGGTCCTCACGAACCCTCCGTTCACGAAGGCGATCGTGCGGACCTCGGCTCCCCCGGCGGGGGCGCCGTCCCAGCTGGGCGCGGCGGAGTCCGCTGCCGGAGGCGGCCAGGAGGGCGGGGCCGGTTCGGCCGGGCCCGGCGGCACCCCCGGATCCGGTGCCGCCAGCGCCGACACCTACTGGCTCGGACTGCGGCAGGCCGTGGCGGAGCGCCTGAGCCGGCGGCCCGCGCCGACGCTGGGGCGCAGTCCCCTGACAACGCGCGTGCGCATCCGGTTCCGCGCGACCGGCGGCAGCGAGGCTGTGATCGAGGCGGCATCCGGCGCGGAAACCTGGGACCTCACCGCCCTCGAGGCCGTGCGGGCGACGCTTGCCGACCTTCCACCGCCCAAGGAGGACCGCGAGGCCGTCCTCCCGATCACGTGGACGCCGCGATGACCCCTCA
>DATJFU010000247.1:0-6879 GCA_035495495.1 Bdellovibrionota bacterium | reverse complement strand
CCTGCGAGGCTGAGGCGTCGGTGGGCTGGGCCGTCGTCACGAGCGCGTTCAGGGCGCAGTCCGCGCCGAAGTGCGCGATGACGTAATGGTCCGGGCTCGTGAACCCGTTGATGCTCTGTTCGAGCCGCACGGCCCGCGTCCCCGACTGGGGGTCCTGGATAAAGATCGCGTCGCGGGCCAGAAAGGGTTCGGCAAGCGAGAGGTCGGCGTCGGCGTCACGGATCCTCAGAAGCCCCGAGTGGGCCTGGAGAAACGCGACCGCAAGCGCCCGCGCCGTGTCCGCCGTCGAGCAGTCGCCCGCGGGCCAAAGCGCCCCTCCGCGGCCGTCGATCCAAAGGATCTGGCCGGTGTTCTGGCTAAAAACGATGCGGGTGCGGGTGGCTTGGGCCACGAAGGCGCGGGCCGCGGCCTCGGCGTAGGGGTCGGGGGGGAGCAGCGTCTTGGTCGGGCCGACCTGGGGGTCGCCCACGCAGCCGCCTAAGAGCGCGAAGCCAAGGAGGACCAGTAATGGAAACTGACGGCGCACCACGGGTCGGGAGTGTGCTAAATTGGACTAAATTTGTCAACAATTAATGGCCGAAGGTTAGGCCGCGTCCCGGTCCGCCGGCCCCTCGAGGGCCCGGGTCTGGCCCTGGGGTCCGGAGTGCACGGTGCCGCTCCAGAGGCCGGCCACCTGTGCGGGCCTTCCGCGGGGGGGAACCTGGTCGGGTCCCAGGCGGTTGAGGGGCCAGGCCACGGCACTGAGAAGGATTCCGTCACCGTCGGCCGCCGCCATCTCGCGGAGGGCGGTAGCCACCCGCGGGGCGTCTCCGAGCATCGTGTACTCGCGGCGGCCCTCCGGCCCCACATGGGCCGCGTAGGCCTTGCCCCGGTGGACGCCGGCGGTAAAGCGTAACGGCGGGGCTTGGGCGTCCCGGCGCTTGATGTTCACCCGCTGGATCTTGGCGTTCATGAGGGCCAGGGCCTCCCACGCGCCTTCGGCCGGGTCGGCCGAGGGGTCGGTGATCCCCCAGAACGCCGTGAGCTCGGTGCCCTGGATCTGATCCAGCACGCCGCCATGGTGCTCGACCGATTCTCTGAAGGACTGCAGAAGGTCGTTCCACTGCTCGATGATCTCGCGCGCGCCTTCGGCCGGGTCGAGCCCTTCGGCGAGACCCTGCACGGTGGCGCTGAGGTAAACGACTTCGACCCACGCGTCCTCGGGCAGGCGCGGCGGGTCCTCGGTTCCGAACTTGGCGAGGCTCGACCAGTGGCGTTCGCGGTGGCGGATCCGGTCCATCGCCCGTTGCGCGTCGAGGGCCAGGATCGAAAGCTCGTCGGGCGGCTCGGCGCCCGAAAGAAGCCCTGGCGCCGGCCTCTCCAGGGCTCGCACGAGCGAGGCGCGGAGCTGGCGCGCGCGCCCGCCGAGAAGCCGCTGGATCGCGAACGCGCAGGCGAGCCAGCCGCCGACGCCCACCAGGATTCCCCAGCCGATCGCGAGTGACGTCCAAGGCCGCTGGGCCTGCATCACATGGCGGTGCGAGGCGAGGCCGATGAGGCGGGTTCCGGCCACGCCCAATTCCACCGTGCGGGCCACGTCCCAGGGGCCGTCGGGCCGTTCACGGACGATGCCGTGGGTGGTGGCCTGTGCCACCAGATGTCTGAGGGACTCGCCGGGAACGTACCTGAACTCGGGCCACTGGCCCGACGCTCGGCCGTGCGAATCGAGCAGCACCAGATCGACGGGCGTGTTCGCGGCCCGGTGGGCGCCCTGGAGCTGGGCCGGATCCACATCGAGAGTGTAACTTTCACCGGAGCCGTCCGGGAGCCTGAAGGTGAGTCGCAGGGCGGGGTGGCCTTCGTCGAGGAGGGCAAAGCGCGAGGTGGAATCCTGGCCCGCCTCGAGCTCGACCGGAAACCTCACGTCCAGAAGCGAGATGCGGCTGCCCTGCTTGGCGCGGCCCCAGACCCAGCTTCCACCGCCGCCTCCCCTCGCAGGGGCGGGGGCCCGTACCCGCACGGCCAGGACCAGGGCCTGCTGCGAGAGGCGGCTGGCCAGGAGGTCCCGGGTGTCGTCGATCCCCAGGCGCCGGTCCCGGGCCTCGGTGAGCACGTCCTCGACCTGGGTGCGCACCCCCTGGAGCTCGCTGTACAGGGCCCCGCGGGCCAGCTGAACGGCGTCCTCGGTCCGACCCCCGAGTTCTTCTGTCAGGATCTTGTCGAGGCCCGTCACCGAGAAGGCGGCGACCCCCAGGGTGCCCAGCAGAATCGCGGCACCTTGGAGCAAAATGAGCTTCTTAGACAGGGTCCCCATCTTCCGGCCTATCGGCCATGGGACCTCCGATTCTGAGCATTGCTGTGATAAACCTAAGCACTGGGGAATAGAGACGAAAGGATCGGCTCAATGGCCGTGAAACGCACCCTCCGATCGCACACCTGCGGCGAGCTGAGTGAGAAGCATCTGGGTCAGGAAGTTACGCTCTGCGGCTGGACCGGCAAACGCCGGGACCACGGCGGGGTGATCTTTGTCGACCTCCGCGATCGCTACGGTCTCACGCAGGTGGTCTTTGACCCCGCCATCGCCGGTGGCGCCGACGCCCATGTGACGGCCGGCCGTCTCCGCAACGAATTCGTGTTCTGGTGCAAGGGCAAGGTCCGGCGCCGCCCCGAAGGCATGGCCAACTCCAAGCTCGTGACGGGCGCCATTGAGGTGGCGTGCACCGACATCGAGATTCTGTCGGAGGCCAAGACGCCGCCGTTCGCGATCGAGGACGGGGTCGAGGTCGCCGAGACCGTGCGGTTGAAATATCGCTACCTGGATCTTCGCCGGCCCGAGATGCAGCGGGCGCTCATGATGCGCCACAAGGCCGTGCAGGCCGTGCGCAAATATCTCGACGAGCAGGGCTTTGCCGACGTCGAGACGCCCATTCTCTACAAGTCGACGCCCGAGGGCGCGCGGGACTTCATCGTCCCGAGCCGGTTGAATCCGGGCACCTTCTACGCGCTCCCGCAGTCGCCGCAGACCCTGAAACAGCTCCTCATGGTCGCGGGCATGGACCGCTACTATCAGATCGCCCGTTGCTTCCGCGACGAGGACCTCCGGGCCGACCGACAGCCCGAGTTCAGCCAGATCGACATCGAGGTGTCGTTCTTGGACATGGAGGCCTTCTTTCCGATCATCGAGGGCATGATCTCGCGCATCTGGAAAGAAACGATGGGCGTCGATCTCAAGACGCCGTTTCCGCGCATGACCTACACCGACGCCATGAACCGTTACGGCGTCGACAAGCCGGACGTGCGCTTCGGGCTCGAGCTCACCGACCTCTCGGACATCTTTCGCGGCTCGCAGTTCAAGGTGTTTCAGGCGGCGTTTCAGACCGACGCCCTCGGAAAGATCGGCAGCGTCCGCTGTATTTGCGTCAAGAAGGACGCTGAGAAGTTTTCGCGCAAGGACCTGGACGACATCACCCTCACGGCCACGCGCAACGGCGCCAAAGGCCTCTTGTGGATCAAGGTGCAAGAAGGGGGCGAGCTCCAGTCGCCGGCCGCCAAGTTCTTCAGCGACGTCGAGAAGAAGGCGCTCGCCGAGAAGCTCTCCCTCGCCCCGGGTGACCTGGTGCTGATCGTCGCCGACCCCCGCAACAAGGTGGTCTTTGACGCCCTCGGTTCAGTCCGCCTGGATCTGGGCGCGCGCTTGGGCCTGATCCCCTCGCTCGAAGACGGCGCCAAGAAGCCGGCGTTTCTCTGGGTCGTGGGGTTTCCGCTCCTCGAGTACAACCCGGCCGACAAGCGCTACTACGCCTGCCACCATCCGTTCACCTCTCCGATCCCGGAGCACGTCGACTGGCTCGTCAAGGGCGAGAAGCTCGCCGAGATCCAGGCCGCGGCCTACGACCTCGTGGGCAACGGCACGGAGCTCGGCGGCGGCAGCATGCGGATCTATCGCCGCGAGGTGCAGAACGCCATGTTCCGCGCCCTCGGGATGGAAGAGCATGAGGCCAACGAAAAGTTCGGCTTCTTCATGGAGGCCCTCCAGTACGGCACTCCTCCCCATGGCGGCATTGCCTTTGGGGTGGACCGCCTGGCGGCCACGCTCTCGGGCGTGTCGGCCATCCGGGACGTCATGGCTTTTCCAAAGACGCAAAAGGGCCACTGCCTCATGTCCGAGTGCCCTTCGCAAGTCTCTGCCGGCCAGCTCCAGGAGGGTGGAATTCTCCTCTCGCCCGCGGCCCACAAGGCCCTCGAGAAGGCGGCCGAAGGCCGTCCCGCGGAGGTCTGAACCCCCATGGCGCGCGGAGACTCCGGCGGCAAGGCACTGGCCGAACGGCCCCGATCCGCCGAATTCTCGTCCCGTACGCGCGCCGATTCGATTCGCCGTTTTGGCGCCGAGGAGTTTGATCTTCTCGTCGTCGGCGGCGGCATCACGGGGGCGGGTACCGCCCGCGACGCCGCGTCGCGCGGGCTCAAGGTGGCGCTCGTAGAGCGCTCGGACTTCGCCTCCGGGACGTCGTCGCGTTCGTCGAAGCTGATCCACGGCGGACTCCGGTACCTGCAGAACTTTGAGTTCGATCTCATCTTTGAGGCCCTGGCCGAGCGGGCGCATCTGCTTCGCACCGTTCCGCACCTGGTGCATCCGCTGCCGTTCTTGCTCCCGTCGTACAAGGGCGATCCCCACGGCCTCACGGCCATGTCGGTGGCCCTGTGGATGTACGATATCCTCGCGCTGTTTCGCACGCCGGGGATGCACACCCGGCTTTCAAAGTCCGGAATGCTCAAGCGCGTCCCGTTTCTCAAGCCCGAGGGGCTCAAGGGGGGATTTCAGTATTACGACGCGTCCATGTGGGACGACGTGCTCACGGTCGAGACCCTGCGCTCGGCCTCCGGTATGGGCGCCGCCATCGCCAACTACGTCGAGGCCGTCGAACCGCTCCGCAAGGGCGAGGCCATCTGCGGGTTCAAGGTCCGCGACGTTTCTCAAGGCAAAGAGATGGCCCCGATCGAGCTCCGGGCCAAGCGCGTGGTCGTCTGCGCGGGACCCTGGACCGACCAGGTGGGGCTCACGCTCTCTCCGCGCTGGCGGCCCTGGCTCAGCCCGAGCAAGGGCGTGCACCTGATCTTTGATCTCAAGCGGCTGCCCGTGACGGGGGCCATGGTCATGGCCCACCCCGAGGACGGCCGCATCGCGTTCGTCATTCCACGCCCCGACATGGGCAACGGCGTGACGATCGTGGGCACGACCGACGGGCCTGCGCCCGCCAACCCGGCGGACGTGACCATCGAGCCCTTTGACGTCGATTACCTCATGGGGCTTCTGCAGAAGTACTTTCCGTCCCTCAACCTCACGACGGCGGACATCATCAGCGGGTACGCCGGGGTGCGGCCCCTGATGGGCACTCCCGCGGGCACTGCGGGGAGCGAAGGACAGCCCCACCAGGCGGTCACGGCCGAGTCCCTGCAGAAGATTTCTCGCGAGCACTACATCGGGCCCGGCCCCGGCGGCACGATCCTGGTGGCGGGCGGCAAGTACACGACCTATCGCCGCATGGCCAAGGAGATCGTCGACGTCGCCCTCGAGCATTGGCAAAAGGAGTTCGCGGCGGAGAAGTGCCCGTTTGCTCCGCCTCGCAACGTCAAGGCCTCGCAGACCCTGTGGCCCCTCAATCCCATCGCGGTCGAGGGTCTCGAGGCGGCGCGCGGCGAGTTTCCACCGGCCCTGACCCTGCGCTACGGCGCCGAGGCCCGCGAGGTCGTGGCCATGCAGCGGCCCAAGGGCGTCGCGGGCGCGGTGAGCTCAAAGGGCGGGTTGACGGTCGTCGGGCCCGCTGATCCCGAAGGGTTTCCGCTCCTCGAGGCCCAGCTCCGCTTTGCCGTCCGCTACGGGATGGTGGTGAGGCTCGAGGATTTTTATCTGCGGCGCACGGCGCTCTATTCTTCGCGGCCCGACCACGGTTTGCCGTGGGCGCCCGCGCTCGCGGCCGCCTGGGCCGAGGAGCGGGGACTCGACGGGGCCGCCGCAAAGGCCGAGGTCCAGGCCCTCGAGGCCACCATCGAACGCGTCACTGCGTGGCGGAAGCGCCTGCCTCGCTCACGCTAGAGGCGTGAGCCTCGGGCGTGGTCGCCCGCGCCCATTTCCACGTGCACATGAACGCGACCGCCGCGAGGCCCGTGGCGAGGCCGATCCAGAGGCCAAAGATGCCCATGTGCCGGGTAAAGCAGAGGTAGAGCGCGAGGGCGAGGCCGATGGGGTAGTGGCCCAAGGCGTTGGCCACCATGGGAGTCCGGGTGTCGCCCCAGCCGCGGAGCGCGCCGGCCCCCGCGACCTGGATTCCGTCAAAGATCTGAAAGAACGCCGCCACGAGAAGCACCTTTGAGCCCAGGGTCCGCACGGCCTCGTCCGGCGAGAACCAGCCCACGATGGTATGCCCGGCGGCCAGCAGAACCACGGCGCTCACGGCCATGATGCCGGCGCCGAGGGCGATGCCGGTCCAGCCGAGGCGTTTGGCGCGCTCGACGTGGCCCGCGCCCACGGCGTTGCCGACGCGGACGGATGCGGCCACCGAGACGCCCAACGGAAACATGAAGGTGAACGACGCGATCTGGAGCACGGCGTGGTGCGCGCCCATGGCTTCTTTGCCGAGCCGGGCGGCCAGCGTGCTCGCGAGCGAGAATGCGCCGACTTCGAACAGAAAGTGCAATCCGGCGGGGAGGCCCAAACCCAGGAGCTCGAGCAGAAGTTTGGGTTCGATTCGGGCAGCCTTGGGGCCGAGGTCCCGCAGCGCTTTCTTGAACGCCGGCTCCCGGATCCAGGTGACGACGGCCAGGGCGACGAACATCAGGACGCGGGCAAAAAGCGTGGACCAGGCCGCGCCCTCGGCGCCCATCATGGGCGCGCCCCAGTGG
>DATJFU010000246.1:0-2332 GCA_035495495.1 Bdellovibrionota bacterium | reverse complement strand
CGTGGCTCGCGGCCGCGGCGGTCTCTTCGAGGCTCGAACCCTGCCAAGGAACGCCGGCATCGATGCCCACCCAAGGACAGTGACCGCCGTCGACATAACAATCGCGGCAGGATTTCTCGGCGTCGACCAGGTTACCCTTTTCACCGGCGATCTCGGCGCCAATTACGCAGGCACTGGCCTCGCTCGCGCGGGGAAAGTTCTTGTTGCAGACGCTGACGATGTCCTCGTGGCTGCAAGCGCCAGCGGTGAGCACGATCAGGCCCAGCATGAGGGCCGCCAAAACCTCGGGCATCCAAGTCTTTCCGTTCATGACGCTAAGTGTCATAACCTGCATTAGGCAGTTCCGCAATCGGGGGACCCCGATCGAAATTATTCAATTAAATCAATGGAATCCGAGGCGCCACAGCCCGCCTGTCCGGGCTCCTGGCCAACGCGGACATGGAGGTGGTTTCGGTGACCCCTCACGTGCCGGATATGGCGGCTGAACTCAGACCACTCCGGATCACCGCCCGCCTCTTTGCGGAGTTTGCGGATGAGGGAGCGGTCCAGAAAGACAACCTTCACGCACACGTAGGGGTTGTTGAAGATGCGCTTCAAGAGCCACCAGTTAGCTTCGGCGTCAAAGCCATGGGTGCTGAACGCCGTGGCCTGGATGCCCGGGCGATAGAACCCGATATCCGCGTCCTGTCCGTTCTTGTGGGACGAGTGCCCCTTGCGGCCACCGCGGCCGCAGAGGGCGCCCCCCCGGGGCGCGCTCATGTCGCCGACGAGGAGACTGGTCTTTGGGTCGTGCTCCCGGAGCTGGCGCGCGAGCCAGCCGAGCATGGCCACCAATCGGTCCGTCCCAAAGTTCACGCAGCGATCGGGCCTCCGGAGAACCAGTCCGGCCGCGGGTTCGTTAGCCAGGGCCCGGCCACGGACCAGGAACCCGGCGTCAGGATCGCATTGGGCCTGGCCCTCGCCCGAGCCCAGGGCCAGCTCCTGATCGACCACTTGAAGCTGATCCGTGATGCGGCCTTCCTTGATCGCGCGCACGTATTCGCGCTGTTCGGGCGTCATTTCGTCGCAAAAAGAGTTCTTCGCGCGCTCGGGCGCGCAGCGGATTCCCCGCACGCGAAACCGCCTCGGAGCCTTACCGCAGCAATGGCCGTCGGTGAACGCGAAGTCGGGATTCCACCGCGCGCAGAAGCCCTCGCTCATCCCCGTCTTGGGATCACGGAGCCAGGGGCTGTCCTCGGAGCAATCCGGAAACATCGGGTCGCACTCGGGCATGGTCGAGACCGCTTTCGCCGAGGTGGCGCCGAACAGAACAGCCAGGGCTAGGGCGCCGGCGGTCCTACGAAAGCGATGCAAGGAGGTCCTCAGCCGGAGTGGAAAGTTTCTTGGACTGATTGCAGGGACGGCAGGCGGGGACGACGTTGCCCTTCTTGCTCTCGCCGCCGCGGGCCAGGGGCACGATGTGGTCCATGGTCAGCTCGGCGGCCGCGAATTCGCCCCCACAATAATGACAAAGGCCCGGGGCCACCTTCTGGCGCCACCAGGTGCTCTTCTTGAGCTCCCTGCCCTTGTCCCGCTCACGGCGCAGACGCGCCGGATCGGTCCATGCGGGGTCCAGGGAGAAGTATTCTGGGCCGGACTGCATCTTCTTTGAAATATCGGGAAACCCTGGTTTCGACAAGCGAAAATAACCGAATGTTTTAGTACAGATACCAAGGATCCCGCGTACTTACAGGACTTTTACCTCCGCCGGCCCGCCCCGGAGGGAGACTGAGAGGATGACGCGAAAATACGACTGGGTGGGATCGATCCCTTTCTTTGCGGTCCACGTGTGGGCCCTGGTGGGCGCCTTCTTCGTGCACTGGACCTGGGGTGGAATCCTCCTCTGCCTCGGCCTCTACTTCTTGCGGATGTTCGGCATCACGGCGGGGTACCACCGGTACTTCTCCCACCGAACCTACCGCATGGGCCGGATCTTTCAGTTCGTCATGGCGTGGCTCGGGAGCTCGGCCGTCCAGAAGGGCGTGATCTTCTGGTCCGCCCACCATCGGCACCACCACAAGTACTCGGATCTCCCGGGTGACGTTCACTCGCCCGTCCAGGACGGGTTCTGGTACTCGCACGTCGGGTGGATCCTGGATGAGGCCAACTCGGAGACCCGCTCGGAGCTGGTCAAGGACCTCACGGGTTTTCCGGAGCTGGTCTGGCTCAACAAGTGGCACCTGGTACCCGGCATCAGCCTGGCCGTCTTGCTCACGCTCCTGGGAGGATGGCCCGCGCTCTACTTCGGGTTTGTCCTGAGCACGGTGCTGCTCTGGCACGGCACGTTCACCAT
>DATJFU010000245.1:0-6522 GCA_035495495.1 Bdellovibrionota bacterium | reverse complement strand
GCCCAAAGGACTCAATCCGAAAGAGAACGGCGCAACAGGTCCAAGAAGCTCTGCGCCGAATGGCTGTCCACCTGATGACTCAGCGCCAGGAGAAACTGATAGAACTGCTCGGGACCCGCCGCGCCCCCCGCCTGGCCGCGGGCGATGAGCTGCAGGTAGGCCGCGGGGTCGCCGGCACGTAGCCGAGCGGCAGCAAATTGACGGAGCTTGCAGGCCGTGTGCTGGCCTTGGGTCAGGGCGCCACCCTGCAGAGCGGCGCAGTCGTCCGTGTCGTCCTCTTTGAAGAACGCCACGACATCGCGCACCCAGGGCTCGAGTTTCACCTCGTCGTAACCTTGCACCTGCTCGAGGGCATCAAAGCGGTCGGCGAACAGCTCCAGTCCCGCGTGCGCGGTGGGGCTCTCGTCGATCGACCGGAGCAGGGTCACGGCGTCGACGCCGTTGTGCGAGTCACCCAGCACGCGCTCGAGCACGGTGCCGAAGGTAGCCTTGTCGTCCCAACTCTCATCCTGGTAAAGGGCGCGCGCCCAGCCGGCGACGTCCTTCATCGAGATGATGCGTCCGATGCGGTCCACGTGCTCGCCCAGGTAGTCCTTGTGGCGGGCGACGACGTCCTTGAGGGTCAGGACCAAGCTGTCCATGAGGCCCGTCTGTCCGCCAAACGCGTGCCCGCCGTTGGGGTTGCCCTGCTCCAGCAGAGTCAGGGCGTAATAAGAGAGTTGCTTCGTGTGCGAGACCCGGCACTCCCACTCCTCGTCCAGGGTGGAATGCGAATCACCGGTGCACTTGCGCTTGGCGATGTCCGCCAACATGTCTTCGTTGGCGAGCCCCGCCGAGGGCGCCGTCACGAGGTCAAAGATCTCCAAGAAAAGTTTTCCGATGGAGCGGTCCTTGAGCAGCTTGTTCGGATCCGCCTCATAGTCCTTCTGCAGCAGGGTCTCGAGCGCCGGCAGGGCATGCGGCGAGCCCGCCGCGTGGGCCAGTGCGGTGAAGAAATCAGTGAGGGTCGTGTCGTCCGCGGGCATGTTGCGGATCAGCCGTCCCGCCTGGCGGCCCAGACCCAGCTTCACCAGGTGCAGGATCACGCTCAGGTTGTTCTTCCACCTGGCGTTCGAGGCCATGCCATCGGCCGGTGAGCTGTAGTGAAACTCGTAGAACATGTCGCGCAGAACCTTGAGGCTGCCGCGATGGGGACCGTTGTAGTCCGGCAGCATCTCCTCGATCGCGCCCTGAACCTGAAGCAGGTTGAAGAGCACGGCCCTCAGGTGCAGGGGATCCAGCTGCTTGGAGATCAGCTTGATCATCGAGTCGGGAATATTGCTGTTGGCCATGGGCCACGAGGCGCCCGGGCAGTTGGGCAGGTCGGGGCTGCCCAGCAGGTTGTAGAGGCGCCAGAGGGTCGTGCGGATCTCCACGTACGCCTCGCGCAGGGTCTTGGGCCGTGAGCTCCCCGTGTACTTGTTGCGGATTTCCAGGGGCCAGACCTCGCGGGGCTCGTCTCCCCACGCGTCGCCCACCATCGCCAAGAAGTACTTGGCGCCGTTGTCCGGCACCGGCGAACCCATGAGCAAACCGAGAGCGTCCCTGACGAACTTGGGGATCACGTCGAGGTCCAGGTCCGCGTTGATGAGGATCAGCTCGAGACGGTCCAACGTGTTGACGAGACGGACGCGCGGAAAGCGCTCGCCCGGATACATGTAGGGGATGATGACGACGTCGTCGGACTTCTTCTTGAACCACTCCGACAGATACTCCGGCGAGTAGTGCTTCTGCACGTCCGGCTGCTGGCCCGGGGCCAGCGTAAAGTAGCGCAGCAGGTTCAGCGTCGCCTTGGCCACCGATTTGTCGCCGTTCCACTGGGTCTTGTCCGAGAATTTCTTGAAGAGCGAGTCCTGGCACCAGTCGGGCGCGTGGATGCCCTGGCGGGGGCCGCCGAGACAGCCCTCGAACTCTTCGCGAGTCCACGACCGGCGGGCCTTGTTGTCGACGAGCTCCCAGTTGTCGATGCCACGGACGTAGTCGTCGATGACCTCGCCGGTCCTGCGGTCTTCCCACCCCGGGTTGGAATGGAGGGGCGTCGGGCTCGTCTGGCACTCCTTGGCCCGGAGCGTGGCCTTGATGCGGTCCACGGGCAACCCGTAATGGATCTGCGCCGGGTCCGGATCGACCGGATGGTCATGGATCTTCTCGGCGTAGGCCACCATCTTGGCGAACTTGGGCTCGAGCAGGATGCCCGCGCCGGTCTCACCCAGGCGGCCGAGCTCGCGGGTCTTGGCCGCAAGCGGCGCGACCGCGTCGAGCAGGGGCCGGATCGCCGGGCCACCGGCGTCCGCGGCCGATCCGTGCACGGTGCCCTCGACCCAGAAAGGCAGCACGTCGAGAAGGCGTTGAAACTTTCCCGCGTCGTAGGAGGTTTTCCAGCGGTCCACGAGATCCCGGGTCTCGTCCCGGTTCAGGGTGTTGCCCAGGGCGCGGACCTGATCCACCTGAAACTCGTAGAAGGGCCGCCCGCCGGTGAGCGTGGCCTTGCGGAGATAGTCGACCGCTTCCGCGAGGTCCTTGTGCTCGTCCCCGTGCGAGAGGCAGGAAATCGTGAGATTGAACTGCTCGCCGAACTGCGAGTCGCCGTACTGAGAGAGGTCAAAGCCCGGGCGCATGTCAAAGCAGGCCTGCGGCTCGGTCTGCGCCAGGAGCGAGAGGCCAAAGGGCTCGAGGTCCGCGCCCACGAGGTCGTGGGTACGGCGGGCCGTAAAGGCCGGCTCGACGCCCATGGCGATGGCGCCGTAGTTGCCCTCTTCGGCAAAGCGATGAAACAGGGTGATCGTCGCGCCCAGCAGGCGCTGCAGCCGGCCGTCCTGGGCAAGATCGGAGACGAGGGTCACCGTCCGGGCGAACTCGGGCATCTCGGAGATATGAAAGATCGACCTGAAGAAGTCGGACCTCTCAGGCGCCTTGTCCAGCATGTTCTTGAGCAGGTCCAAGAACGGGTGCGCCTGGTTGGCGTACATGGCGGCGCGCATGCTGAAGAGGGCGGGAGCGATGATCGACTCTTTGTCGTCGACAAAGGTCGAGAGGGATTTCACGAACCGGTACAGGTTGGACGCGCTCGTACGGGAGATGACGTTCACGAGAACGTCGTAGCCGCTCTTTCCGCCCAGGTTCTCCATGTCCGGCTGCATGAGAAAATCGACGGCATCCTGAAGCTCGGGGCGCTCGGATGCAGCGGGGGCGGTCGCAAAGGCAAAGAGATCGTCCCACACCCGGCGATCCGTGAGTTCGGCGGTGAGCGGAACCAGGCGGATGATGCCCTTGGTGCCGCCATCGTCGGTGTCGGCCAACAGCTTCACGAAGAGATCCACCACGGGGCGGGTCTCGACGCCGTTCCCGTCGACGCGAACCGTGTCCCACGCGTTCCGAAGCAGCTCGGCCGTCGGCTCCATGGCGTTGGTCTTGGCCACGTCCCGGATCGAATCGTAATGATCCTGGAGGGCCGAGGGCAGGTTACAGAAGGGCCCAAAGGCGGCGAGATAGAGGGGATCTCCGCGCAGCACCAGGGACGAGACGTCCGCGGGTTCCGTGTAATGCGCGATCTCGCGCACGTCCCACATCAGGCCGTTCTCGACCCGCTGAGCTCCGCCAAAACACTCGATCGGACGGTCCAAGCCGTGAAAAAGGTTGATCACGCCCTCGGCGGGAGCGGGGTCACCCGAGTTGAGCGCTTGAAACATGGCTCCAAGCCGGGCGGCGCGCGCCTGGACGTCGGCCGAGGTCGCGGGACCGCTGGCCCCGTTGCGCATGAACCGGTCAAAGGCCTCAAAGAGGCTGCCGTCACGGACGGTCCCGAGCGCCGCGCGCAGGGGATCAAAGCGTTCGGGACGGGTCATGTCCAGGCCGTAGGCGTGGAGGCGATCCGTCAGGTCGCGCAGCTCGCGATGCTTGGGGCTCTCGCCCTTGAAGCGGTCCTGCAAGGACTGAAACGAACGGGCCGTCGTCGCGGTGAGCCCCACGTCGATGGCATCCCCCACCGACTCCACGTTGATCTTAGTCGACAGGCGGCGCAGGGCCTTGAGGAGCATGGGATCGGGCTCGTGCTCGGGCAAAGCCGAGCCGTCGGCCATGATGGACTCTTTCAGGAGCGCGATACCGCTGGCGACGAACTCCTGGTTGGCCAAGAGACGGCCGAGCTCCGTGAAGGTGGGATCGAGGATTTTTTTGCTTTCGAGCGCGAAGTAGGTCTTCTCGAGCTCGTACATGAGCTTGCGGTTGCGAAGAAACTGCTGGTTTCCAAAGTCGACCAGGGGCTGAAGGGTCTTGTCGTCGAGCCGGGCCACGAGGTCGGCCAGCGGCTGCAGCGCCCCCGTCGAGTTGAAGCAGCCCAAGATCCGTTTGAAGTCGCTGATGGTGAGTTCCGGATGCGAGATATCGATTCCAGAACATGCCCAGTTGATCTCGCGGTAGCGGGGCGTGTGCCGGACCCCGTCGTCGATGTCCTTGCCGAAAAAGGAGTTCGGAGAGCAGCCCGACATGAGGCCGATGAGGGCCCAGCCGAGCGCAAATCCCCACGGACCTCCGTTTTTGGGCTTGAGGTGGAACATTCCGGTCCTTGGGTTATCAATTATGATTGTTTTAGTCAACTATATCTGACCAGTCGTGTCATGTAAATCAATTTAGTTGACCGATGCTTTTCGGGGGCCGGGCGCCAAAGGGGGGATAAGATAAGGACTTCATGAGCCGACGCACCCGCATGCTCGCGCAGTTGCTGCCCCGCAACCCATTCACGGTCCTGATCCGCACTGCGGCTGCGAGCTCCGTCCTGGGCCTGGTGCTCTTTGGGCTTTCGCTCAAGAAGGTCGAGCACCTGCCCCTCGACGGGACCCCCCTCCACGTCAACGCCGACGAGACCTACGGCTACATGCGGACCCTCGCCAAGGAGTTTCCGTACCGGCTCCCCTGGCACGAGAACCGGGTCAAGGCCGGCGAGTGGCTCAAGGGCAAGTTCAAGGAGTTCGGTCTCGAGCCCAAGGAGATGGTCTGTTCCGAGGTCGTCGCGAGTAAGCACTACGCCAACGAGCGCAACATCTACGCCGAGCTGCCGGGCACCGACCACCCCAAGGAGATCGTCGCGGTGGTCGCCCACTACGACACGACGGACACCACCGTCGAGGGCGCCATGGACGACGCGGGCGGCGTCGCCGTGGTCCTCGAACTGGCCAAGATCTTCGCCAAAGAAAAACCCCACCGCACGCTTCTCTTTCTCTGCACCGACAGCGAGGAGTTCGGCGCTTTTTGGGGAGCCCGCACGTTTGCCCGCGAGTACGACCGCGCCGATGACATCGTCGCCGCCCTGAACCTGGATTTTCCGTCCGTGGGCAAGCAGATCGCGATCCTCAGCCTCTACGACGGCCTCAAGGAGGGCTACACGCCCCTCTGGTTCCGCGAGATCGCCCTCGACTCGATCCGCTCGGTGGGCGGAGTCGAGGCGCGCGAGTTTTCGGGCTTCATGGAGTTCGTCGAACGGGCGCTCTTGATTCCACCCTCCGACCACGGAGCACTTCTTGCCGCCGGGATCCCGGCTCTGAACTGGGTGGGGCAGAACGAGGACTTCGGCAAGCTCATGGCCCAGATCCACCATACGCCCAAGGACGTGGCCGAGGCCCTCGAGGTCGACACGTTCCGGACCTACGCCGGCGCCGCCGAGCGGCTCATGCGGAGCGTGGACCACCTGCCCCGCATCCCCGCCGATTTCAGGGAAAGCCGCTACTTCAAGGTCTCGGACAACTATTACATTCCGGGCGCGGTCGCGACGATCCTGCACATTCTCCTCTTTCTCCCGTTCCTGCTCTTCTGCCTGGCCAAGTTCGGCCGGACCCTCGTGCACCGGCCGTGGAGCCGGATCGTCGAGGTGGCCGAAAACGAAGCCAAGGGCGCGTTCATCCTCATCGGAGCCCTGCTCGTGGGTTACGGGCTCATGCGACTTCTCCCCGAACTCAAGGTCATCACGGAGTACGAGGTGTTTCCGGCCACGCAAAAAAGCGCGCTCCTCTATAACCCGGACTTTGTCGCGATTCTCCTGGTGATCGGCGTAACGTCGGGCGTCTACTGGGCGGTGAGGCGCGTCTTTACCGCCCGAAACGATTCGGTGGGTTTCGTCGAAGTGCGCCATGCCTTCCACGGCGTGCTCATGACCCTGCTCATCACGGCCGCGTTTCTCAAGAACTCTTACCTGGCCGTTCTGCTCTTGCTGCCCCCGGCCTACCTCTGGTCCTTCATTAAAGTGGGCCGCGGGCCCCAGGACCGGCTCGTCAACCTGCTTCTGCTTCTGGGCGGCACGATCACCCTGGTCGCCTTGGTGGTGCTCATGACCACGGTATTCCACGTCGGGGTCGCCTACTGGTACATCTTCTTGAGCGCGGCGTACGGCCTCTTCTCGGCCTATGCGGTCGTGTTATTTCTAGTCGCCCTTGCCATCATGTTCCGTCTTTTCCGCTCTTTTGTGTGGTGATTTACACCCCCTCCATGAGC
>DATJFU010000244.1:0-7125 GCA_035495495.1 Bdellovibrionota bacterium | reverse complement strand
GCTTTCGCGTCCGGTCGCCGTATACCCTTGAGGTACTTCAACAGAGGGTAATCCCGGGGGAAATCCATCCATGGCTCCACGTAGACCCAAGATCTCGGTGATCGGCGCCGGCTTCGTCGGCTCGACCTGCGCGCACTGGGCGGCTTCAAAAGAACTGGGCGACGTGGCCCTCATCGACATCAACGGTGACGCCGCGGCCGGTAAGGCCCTGGATCTGTTCGAAGCGTCGCCCGTCGAGGGATTCGATAGCCGCATCAAGGGCGGCGCCGACTACGCGCTCACCAAAGATTCCGACGTGGTGATCATCACGGCCGGCATCCCCCGCAAGCCGGGCATGAGCCGGGATGATCTCCTTTCCACCAACGCCAAGATCGTCAAGGACTGCGCCACCCAGGTGGCCAAGCATTCGCCAAACTGCGTGATCATCGTGGTCTCGAACCCGCTCGATGCCATGTGCCACGTGGCGCTGCAGGCCTCCGGGTTCCCGCGTGAGCGCGTGCTCGGCATGGCCGGTGTCCTGGACGGCGCGCGCTTCCGCAGCTTCATCGCCGAGGCTTGCGACGTGAGCGTCGAAGACGTGCAGGCGTTCGTGTTCGGCGGCCACGGCGACACCATGGTGCCCATGCCCCGTTACGTGAGCGTGGGCGGCGTGCCGCTCCCGCAGATGCTGCCCAAGGACAAAATCGACGCCATCGTCGACCGCACCCGCAAGGGCGGCGCCGAGATCGTCAACCTGCTCAAGACCGGCTCGGCGTACTACGCGCCCGCCGCGAGCGCCGTGCAGATGGCCGAGGCCATCGTGCGCGACAAGAAGCGCGTTCTGCCCTGCGCGGTCCTTCTCCAGGGCGAGTACGGCCAGAAGGGTCTGTTCTGCGGCGTTCTCGCCAAGCTGGGTGCCAAGGGCCTCGAAGGCGTCCCGGAGCTCGAGCTCAATACCGAAGAAAAGGCCATGTTCCAGAAGTCCTGCGACGCCGTGAAAGAGCTCGTCGAGGCCCTCAAGAAACTCGGAGTCTAAGAGATGAACATCCACGAGTACCAGGCCAAGCAGCTCCTCAAGCGCTTCGGCGTGGCGGTGCCCGAAGGCCGCGTGGTCGAAGGTGGGGATCGGGTCGCCGAGCGCGCCGAACTCGCCGCCAACGACCTGGCCAACGAGCGCAAGAATTCCGTTTGGGTCGTCAAGGCCCAGATCCACGCCGGCGGCCGCGGCAAGGCCGGGGGCGTGAAGGTCTGTAAGTCCGTGGATGACGTCCGCAAGGCCGCCCAGGAGATCATGGGCAAGACCCTGGTCACGCCGCAGACCGGTCCCCAGGGCAAGGTCGTGCACAAGGTCTGGATCGAAGAGGGCTCGCAGATCGCCCGCGAACTTTACCTGGGCGTCGTCATGGACCGCGCCGCGGGCGGCGTGGTGCTCATGGCCTCGACCGAGGGTGGAATGGAGATCGAAGAGGTCGCCCACAAGAACCCCGAGAAGATCCACAAGGTGTTCGTCGATCCGACCCTGGGATTTCAGGCGTTTCACGCGCGCAAGCTCATGAAGGCGCTGAAGCTCGAGAACTCCATGACCAAGGACGCGACGGCGTTCTTTGGCGGGCTCTACAAGTGCTTCATGGAAAAGGACTGCTCCCTGGTCGAGATCAACCCCTTGATCGTCACCAAGGACGGACGGCTCATGGCCCTCGACGCCAAGTTCGGCTTCGACGACAACGGCCTCTATCGCCAAAAAGACGTGATGGAGATGCGCGACATCCAGGAGGAGAACCCCCAGGACGTCGAGGCTTCCAAGTACGGTCTCGCCTACATCGCGCTCGACGGAAACATCGGCTGCATGGTCAACGGCGCGGGCCTGGCCATGGCCACCATGGACATCATCAAGCTCGAGGGCGGCTCGCCCGCGAACTTTTTGGACGTGGGCGGCGGCGCGGACAAGGAGAAGGTCACCCAGGCCTTTAAGATCATCCTCAAGGATCCCAAGGTGAAGGCGATCCTCGTCAACATCTTTGGCGGCATCATGAGGTGCGACGTGATCGCCGAAGGCGTCGTGGCCGCGGCCCGTGAGCTCTCGCTCAAGGTTCCGCTGGTGGTCAGGCTCGAGGGTACCAACGTCGAAGAGGGCAAGCGGATCATGGCCGTCTCCGGCCTCAAGATCATGCCCGCCGACGGACTGGCCGACGCCGCCAAGAAGGTCGTCGAAGCTGCGAGGCTACAATGAGTATCTGGGTCGACACGAACACCAAGCTTCTGGTTCAGGGCATCACCGGCTCGGCGGGCACGTTCCACGCCAAGGGCTGCCGCGACTACGGCACCCAGGTCGTGGGCGGCGTGACCCCCGGCAAGGGCGGCACCCAGCACGAGGGGTTTGACGTGTACGACACCGTGGCCGAGGCCATGGACCGCACGGGCGCCAACGCCACCATGATCTTCGTGCCCCCGCCTTTCGCGGCCGACGCGATCTGCGAGGCCGCCGACGCGGGCATGCCCCTCATCGTCTGCATCACCGAGGGCATCCCGATCATCGACATGCTCCGGGTCAAGTCGTACCTCAAGGGCCGCAAGTCCCGGCTCATCGGCCCTAACTGCCCGGGCATCATCACCCCCGGCATGTGCAAGATCGGCATCATGCCTGGCCCCATCCACAAGACGGGCAAGGTGGGCGTGGTCTCCCGCTCCGGCACCCTGACCTATGAGGCGGTTCACCAGCTCACCCAGCTCGGCATCGGCCAGAGCACCTGCGTGGGCATCGGCGGCGACCCCCTGAACGGCACCAACTTCATTGACACGCTGGACGCCTTCAATCGGGACAAGGACACCGAAGCCGTCATCATGATCGGCGAGATCGGCGGGTCGGCAGAAGAAGAGGCCGCGGACTTCATCAAACGCGAGTTCAAGAAGCCCGTGGTGGGGTTCATCGGCGGCGCCACCGCGCCCCCCGGCAAGCGCATGGGCCACGCGGGCGCCATCATCTCGGGCGGCAAGGGCACGGCCGAGGAGAAGTTCAAGGCCCTGGAGGCGGCGGGCGTGAAGGTGGCCCGGAGCCCGGCGGCCCTGGGTTCCACGTTGAAGTCGGCTTTGCGCTAGGTTATACACACGCGGACGGAGACCAAAATGGCGATTCAAAAGACTTTTTCGATCATCAAACCCAACGCGGTCAGCAAGAACAGCATGGGCCAGATCATGGCTCGCTTCGAGCAGCGCGGTCTCCGGATCGCCGCCGCCAAGTTCGTGCAGCTCAGCCGCGAAAAGGCCGAGGGCTTCTACATCGAGCACAAGGAGCGCCCCTTCTTTCAAAGCCTGGTGCGCTTCATGACCTCGGGTCCCGTGATGCTCATGGTGCTCGAAGGCGAGAACGCGGTGCTTCTCAACCGCGAGATCATGGGCGCGACGGATCCGGCCAAGGCCGCTCCCGGCACGATCCGCAAGGACTTTGCCGACAGCATCGAGGCCAACGCCGTCCACGGCTCCGACAGCCCGAACTCGGCCGAGCGCGAGATCGCCTACTTCTTCGACAAGTCCGAGCTCTACGGCCGCTTCTGAGGCGGCGGGCACGTGCGCGTCGCCCTCGCCCAGATCGCACCCGTCGTCGGGGCCTTTGACGCCAACGTGGCCCTCATCGAGGCGGCGTATGACCGCGCCTGCAAAGCCGGCGCTCGTCTGCTGCTGACCCCCGAACTCGGGGTCTGCGGGTATCCGCCCCACGACCTGATCGAGCGCCCCGAAATCTTTGAGCGCAATGACCGCGCCGTCGACCAGCTTCGCAAACGCACCGAAGGGCAAGAGTGCGCCCTCATCGTAGGGCACGTCGACGCCAACCCCTATTCCACCGGCCGGCCGGCGCGTAACTGCGTGAGCGTCCTCGAGGGTGGAAAGCGCGTCCACCACCAGGCCAAGACCCTGCTCCCCACCTACGATGTTTTTGACGAGGCCCGGTACTTTGAGCCGGCCCGCGAGGTCAAACCTTGGATCTGCGACGGGGTTCCGATCGCGGTGAGCATCTGCGAGGACCTTTGGGGTGCCGATAGTGTCTGGGGCCGCCGTCTCTACGGCTCGGACCCGGTCGAGCGCTACCGCGCCGCTGGAGTTAAGCTCATTCTTTCTTCGTCCGCGAGTCCCTACGAGTGGGGCAAGGGCCGCCACCGCGAAGAAATCCACGCCGAGGTGGCAAAAAAGCTGGGCTCTCCGCTCCTTTACGTCAACCAGTGGGGCGCGACGGACGAGATTCTCTTTGACGGAGCTTCTTTCGCGCTGGATCCAGCCGGCCAGGTGCAGGGGCGCCTTCCGCATTTCGCCGACGGATTCGCGACGGTGGACGTGGTCACGAACGGAACCGGCAACCCCACCTGGACCGCGGACGCCGGCGTCGAAACGGGAGGCGAACTCGAGGTCCTGTCCCGAGCCCTCGTGACCGGCATTCGCGAGTACTTCTCGCGCACGCATTTCAAGATGGCGGTGCTGGGCCTGAGCGGCGGCATCGACTCCGCCGTGGTGGCCACCCTCGCGGCCAAGGCGTTGGGACCCAAGAACGTTCTCGGCGTCGCGATGCCCAGCCAGTACTCGTCCTCGCATAGCCTCTCGGACGCCGAACTCCTCGCCAAGAACCTTGGGGTCAAGCTCGAGGTCCGGCCCATCAAGTTTCTGTTCTCGACGACCAATCGTGAGCTGGGTGAGGCGAGGGGGGGGCTCAAGCCCCTGGCGCAGGAGAACCTCCAGGCCCGTCTTCGGGGACTGACGCTGATGACCCTGGCCAACCACTACGGGGCGCTCACGCTCACGACGGGCAACAAGTCCGAACTCGCCGTGGGCTACTGCACCCAGTACGGTGACATGGTGGGAGCGCTCGCGCCCATCGGCGATCTGTTCAAGACCCGGGTGTACGAGCTGGCTCGGCACCTCAACGCCGCGTGGGGCGCTCCCATTCCGGAGGGCTCGCTCACCAAGCCGCCGTCCGCCGAGCTCGCGCCGGGGCAAAAGGACGAGGATTCGCTTCCACCCTATGCCCTCCTGGACCCGCTGCTTTCGGACTACCTCGAGCAACGCCTCTCGGTGGCCGAGCTCGTGAAGCGCCATGAGTCCAAGCACCGGCCCAAAGACGGGTCCAAGACGGGGTCCTGGGTGCGCGACACCCTCCGGCTTATCGAGGTGAACGAGTTCAAGCGACGCCAGGCGGCCCCCGTCCTCAAGGTGAGCGGCAAAGCCTTTGGGATCGGCCGCCGCATTCCCCTCGCCAAGGTCTGGGATCAATAGCTCAATTTGCCCTAGGGATATTGCGCATTGCGTTATACCCGCCTAAGCGTGTCGGTGGAATTGCGAGCTGCGTTGCAGCGTGCTAGCTTGGGCGATCGGTGCATGGGGCGAGAAGGGGAAATCCGTGAAACAGGAACTCAATCAGAAAGTGACGGGGCTTAAAGTGAAACTGGATTCAGAAGTGAAGAAAGTCGTGAAGCGGGTCCAAAAGGCCCAGAAGGATTTTGAAGTCGTGGTGAAGGCCCAGCTCAAGCAGGCCCAGACCCAGGGCAAGGAGCTCAAGAAGCTCATCCAATCGGACGTGCTGAAGGCTGAGAAGCTCTTCAAGTCCGAGCTCAAGCGCGCAGAGGCGCTCAAGAGCCAGGCCGAAAAAGAAGCACAGAAGATCGCCAAGGCGTTCCGCGCGCAGCTCAAGGAGTTTCAGACCCTGGTGAAGGGCAAGAAGCTCGGCGCGGCCAGCAAGGCCGTCGTCGCCAACGCCCGCAAAAAGGTTGCCGGCAAGGCCAAGAAAAAGGCTGCCCCCAAGAAGCCCGCGGCTACGGCCACGGCTGCCCCGGCTCCCGCCGCGGCGCCCGAAGCTCCGACCGCGCCCCAGGCCTAACGCCGGACTTTAGATGTTTGAAGAAAGCCGTCTCGGCACTGCCGGGGTGGCTTTTTTCTTTTTCTGGCGGCGGATTTGGTTACTATCTGGGCCATGGCTAAGAAAAAAGCGAAGAAGGCACCGGCGAAGAAAGCGGCTCCCAAGAAGAAGGCCGCCGCGAAAAAGGCGGCTCCCAAGAAAAAGGCGGTCGCCAAGAAGGCTCCAGCCAAGAAAGCCGCGAAACCCGCCAAAAAGGCCGGCAAAGCGGCCAAGAGCGGCGGCGGTGATTTCCACCCGGTCGTCACGCACCTCAAAGAGGGCGCTCACGCCCCAGACTTCAACCTCATGGCCGACGACGGCCACATGGTCAGCCTCAAGGGCCTGGCCGGCAAAAAGGTCGTCCTCTACTTCTACCCCAAGGACATGACGCCGGGCTGCACGATCGAAGCCTGCGACTTCAGGGACGCCCGCGAGAACCTCGAGCGCCAGGGCGCCGTGGTGCTCGGCGTGAGCCGTGACTCGATCGAGTCGCACCGCAAGTTCAAAGAAAAGTACCACCTGAATTTTCCCCTGCTGTCTGACGAGGACGGCAAGGTCTGCGAAGCCTACGGTGTGTGGCAGCTCAAGAAGTTCATGGGCCGCGAGTTCATGGGCATCGTACGCACGACGTTCATCATCGGCGGCGATGGCCGCATCGCCCACGTGTACCCCGAGGTGCACGTGAACGGGCATGCCGCCCAGGTGGGCCAGGATCTCGGCGCATAACCCTCTGCTCTACGGGACGCGCCGGGCGCGTCCTTGCTTCGCAAGTCCATGAGCCATTAGAATAATCCGTGTGCAAAGGGCCCCTCCGGGGCCCTTTTTTGCGTTCATAATTTCTCCATCATTCTAGGTGCGTCAGCGGCGACCCCCCGGTTGGAAGCCAGCTAGATGTAAAGTTGCGCCCACAAGTTTCATCACATCTTCACACCGCTGTAACGCAAGGCGACAATCTGAGTACGAGGTTAGAGGTTCGTATGCGGTACGTGAAACACCTAAACCACCTGCTCGCGCTCGGGGCCCTGGCCCTGACCGCCGCGGCTTGCGGTGGCGGTGGGGGCGCGAAACCGGCCCACACGTCCAACAGCTCGCAGTCGGGGGCTACCCTGGCCCTGAGCCCGGCGACGGCGGACATCGCGGTGAACAATACCGTGGCCCTGACGGCCACCGGCGGAACCTCTCCTTATACTTATAGTGTTCTCTCGGGCGGCGGCTCGGTGGATACTTCGGGCGTCTATACCGCCCCGGCCTCGTCCGGCGTCGCGACC
>DATJFU010000243.1:0-4965 GCA_035495495.1 Bdellovibrionota bacterium | reverse complement strand
GAGACCATGCACGACTACCACGGTGTGGGCCTCGCCGCGCCCCAGGTGCACGAGAGCCTGCGCATCAGCGTGGTGGAATTTGACGAGGACAACCCCCGCTACGACGTGGGTGAGGCCTCGGGCCTGCAGGTGTTCATCAATCCGGAGGTAGAAGTCCTCGACGAAAAAGAGCAGGGCTACTGGGAAGGCTGCCTCTCCGTGCCCGGCATGCGGGGCCTCGTCCACCGGCCCGGCAAGATCCGGGTCAAGTACCTGGACCGGGACGCCCAGTCACACGACATCACGGCCGAGGGTTTTCTCGCCACCGTGCTGCAGCATGAGTTTGACCACCTGGACGGCAAACTCTACGTCGACCGCCTGCGGGACACCCGGGACCTGGCGTTCAACGAGGAATACCAGCGGTACGTGCTGCAGGCGGAGCTTCCGAAGGAAGACGAGTAGGCCTCAATCTCCGCAGAAGTCCTATTTCGTGCGGGTTTCTGGTGGAAGAGGCCTCTTCCACCCTAAAATCTTCGTGTTTTGAAGGAACTGGCCAGCAAGGGGCGCTTGGGCGCTTCGGGCCGCCCCGCGCCCCTGCTGGGGTGAATCAAGATTCAATCCAGAAGGCCGCGCGGGCGTCGTCAAGCGCCCGCACGCGGCCTGTCTGGTCGATGGTCCCTGCTGGTTACAGAGTCGGACACAGTGTCCGGAATGGACCGCCTTCTCTCAAGAAAACGGCCGAAACCGGACGTCTTGTCCGGAATTCCACCTCAACCACCCAGCGCCGCGCGGAAGTCCGCCGGCAGAGGCGCCTCGATCACCATGTCCTTGCCCGTGAGCGGGTGTTTGAACTCGAGGCGCCCAGCATGGAGCATGAGCCGTGGAATCGGCCCTCCCGCGGGGCGTGCGCCAGCGTAACCACCGGCACCGCCGCCGTGACCACCGTCCCCACCATATAGCCGATCCCCCAGGATCGGCATCCCACCCTCGGACAGGTGCACGCGGATCTGGTGCGTGCGCCCGGTCACGGGGCGCGCCTCGACGAGGACGAGCCCCCGGTCCGGAAAATCCTGGATGCGCTTGAAGTGCGTCTCAGCCACGTCGCCCCCGGCGCGGACGGCGCCAAAGCGCGACGGCTTTTTGGGCCCCGGCAGGCGTCCCAGGTGATTCTTGACCGTCCACTCCGCGCGCGCGCCCTCCCGGGGCCGCAGCGCGAGCGCAAAGTACGTCTTACGGAGCGCATGCTCGGCGAACAATCGAGCGACCCCGGGATTCGCGGCCTTGGTCTTGGTAAAGAGCACGAGCCCCGACGTGTCGACGTCCAGGCGGTGGTGCAGGCCCACGTAAGAGTTGGGCCCCCCGAGCCTCCGTTTGACCGCGCCGAAGAGGTGATCCCTCGCCTGGTCGACCGTGGGTTGGGTCGGCAACCCCGGCGGCTTGTCGACCACGATGAGATCCGCGTCCTCGTAGATCACGCGCTCGTCGCCGATGTCGACCGGCGCGAGCGTCGCGGAAGCGCGCCCCTCCTCCCACTTCTGCGGATCAAAGACGACTTCGATGCTCCCGCGCGCGTGCACGGACCGTGAGGCGACCCTCACGCGTTTGCGGTCCAAATAGACGGCTCCGGCCAGGATGAGTTTACGGGCCTTGCCCCGGGAGACAGGCTCACCGACCGCCGCGGGCAAGAGCTCGGCGAGCACGTGGTCCAGCCGCGCGCCGCCGCGCTCCTCGGGGACCGTCATCCTGAAGCGCCGGATACTCACGCGCCCGAAGCCTCGGCCCACGCCATGCGCCGGTTGCTGCCGCCCGCGCCGCCCAAGCCGCTCACGACGATCAAGCCAAGATCATGCTCAGCCGGAAACTTTTCGATGAGATCGGCGACCACGGCCGCGGGCTCCTCGCCCCGCGCGAGCCTTTGGTACGCCTCGTGGGCCAGGGCCCGGCGTGCGATCTCCTCGCCGGTGCCCGTGGCGGCGACCGCGGCCTGGGGGCCCGCAAAGAGCCCGCAGCCCGGCGAGGGCACGTCGCCGATGCGGCCCACGCGGGAGCCCGTGATTCCACCCGTGCTCAAGGACGCCGCAAAACGCTTGCCGTCGGTGGCGACGGCGCCCACGGTGTCTTTCTCAAAGGGATCGGGGCCGCGGCCCTCGCGCTCGACAAACGCGCGAAACTTTTTGAGCGCGCCCTCCGTCGTCGGATCGTACTCGCCAAAGCCGAGCTCCGCGGCAAAACTCTGCGCCCCGGCACCCCCAAGCGCGATGTGCCGCGTGTCCATCACGGCGCGCGCCACGAGCACGGGATTTTTGATTCGGCGGAGCAACGTCACCGCGCCAAAGTGGCCCGTGTCATCCATGCAGGACGCATCCATCTCGATGGTCTTGCCGTCGGCGCGGATCGACGACCCGGTGCCCGCGTTGAAACGTGGATCGTCTTCCAAGATCACCGCGGCTCGCACCACGGCGTCGAGGGGCGAGTCGCCACGGGCCAAAAGCTGACCCGCCTGAACCGCCGCGGCCTTGGGGCCGTCCACATGGGCCGGATCCGACCCGGCGCCCCCATGGGTGAGTACCCTCCACATCGTCCTTGTCCTCCCTAAAGAGATGGGCAATGATCGCCCTTACGCGGCAAATACCGCATTTTGAGCAACCATGGAATTCGCACGTGAGAATCGTCCCGGGAGCAACCCACGCTTGGACTGGCTTCGGTTTCTAAAAGCTGCCGTCCGCCGCCCAAAGCAGGTGGGGGCCGTTCTGCCCAGCTCCCAGTACCTGGCTGAGGAAATGATCAAGAGCGTTCCCGCCGAGCCGAGCGGCCTGGTGGTCGAAGTCGGTCCCGGTACGGGCGCCATCACCCATCCCCTGCTCGCGCGCCTCCAGGATCCCGCCTACTACCTCGGGATCGACGCCAACGACGAGTTTTTGCGGGATCTGGCCCACCGTTACCCCCAGGCGGCCTTTGTGCACGACACGGTCGAGCACCTCGAGCGCCATCTGCCCGAGGACAAGCACGCCGCGCACATCGTGTGCAGCCTGCCCTGGGCGATCCTCGCGCCGCCCCTCCAGGAGTCGATTCTGGCCACCCTCACCCACTCCCTGCAGGTGGGTGGAACGTTGGCCACTTACGCGTACATCCACGGACGCGTGGCCCCGCGGGCCCGCGCCTTTCGTAAGGCGCTGGACAAACACTTCCGCGAGGTCACGGTGTCACCCGTGATCCTGCGGAACGTCCCCCCCGCAGTCGTCTATCACTGCGTGAAGTAGAACTTACTTAGCCGGTGGAGGCGGAGTCGTCGGAGCCGGGGCGGCCGCGTGCCTGCGGCGATGCCGACGGACCGGAGCGGCCGGAGCCGCGGCGTCCGTGCCCGTGGCGGGAGCCACGGCAGGGGCGTCGCTCTTGGGCGCGTTGGGGTCAGCCGGAGCCGCCGTGGCGGCGCCCCCGTCACCCTTGGCGTAGGGGCAGTCGCCGTCACCCATCATGCCCTGGTGGTGCATGGGGCAGTCGCCGCCCATAGCACAGTGACTTCCACCCCAACCCCGATGGCGCATGGAGCACGGAGCGAGAAGGACGCAGATCGTGGCGATCAGCAGAAACGGCTGCCACCACTTGGCCTTCTTGGTCTTGAAGTGCTCCACGATGACGTGGTTCCAGCAGTAGTAGAGGAAGCCCGAGGCCACCACGTACCAGAGCACGGCTAGACCCAAGCAACCCCACCAGCAGGAACCCCCGTAGGGGCAGTTGTGATGCAACATACCTTCAGGATCGGGCACCCCTCCCCCCCTGTCAAATCGGGGGTCAGCGCCGCGGGTTCGTCTGAACGTTCTCGATGGTCTGCCGCTCGGTGAACGGCGCATGGGCCTCGGCGAGACCCGTGATCATGAAAATGAGAATGGAGATGGGAACTGCCCCCGCGAGGGCGGTGCGAATGGGCGAACGCATGGACCGATCCTTTCGGTCCTCACCCGAACGCGGGGTTTATAATGTAAGACTTTTTAAGTCAACAATTATTTAGGGGTCACACCCCAGCCCGTGCAGGTAGGCATGTTCTTGAGGGCCTCTTGAAAGCTCGTGATGAGGGGTGCCGCCTCTTGGCGCGCCCGCTTCTTGAGCCCGTACTTGATCCACTTGATCTTATCCACGCTGGCCGAACCCTCGATACCGATGCGCTCGCGCTCGAGGCGGGGGCCCGAACCCGGCCAGTCCCGGCGGATCAGGAGCTCCACGTTGTAGTCAGCCGTGCAGTAGGTGGAATCCTGGTAGGAGCCGTTCGCCGAGCCGAGGTTGCCGAGGGTCCCCAAAAAGATCAGGCCGCCCAGGATGTCGGACGACGCGTGGTGCTCGTAGCAGCCGTAGGTCCACTTCTTCCACGACACGGCAACTAAGCACGAGTCCTTGGCGAGCATGCTGAGATAGTCGGCCGAGGTCTCGGGCTGGGTGATGCTCTCGTAGGACGAGTAGCTATCGACGGTCACGCCCTCTTGGATCTTTACCTTGAAGGATTTTTCGATCTGCTGCGCTTCGGTCGGCTCAGCCTTGGCAAAGGCTGAGGCCGAAACAGACAGAAGAAGAAGACCGCAAGCGACGGCCCACCGGGCCAGAGTCTCGCCACCCATACGCCATTCCTTTCAGCCCCGTTTCCGAGGTCAGACAAACGAATGCGTGGGTCTTAACTATCTGTATCTAATTAGTCAACTATTAAAAGGCTTCGTCCCCGAAGGGGAGCGAAAGGCCATGCCCGGTTCCGTTCAGGTACAGGTAGACCCGGCCCCGCGTGAGGTTGTTGTACGTGTGGTCGACGTCAAAGGCCACGCCGGTCACGCAAGCACCCGCGGGGTACTGGGTCAGGATCTCCTGCTGGGCGACGGGCGACAGGTTCACGTACCCGTAAAAATCCACGGAGTTCGAGGTCCAGTCAAAATCCGTGGCGGGGTAGCCGTAGCTCGGCGAGTAAGGCGAAGCTCCCCACTGCGTAGCAGCCGCCAGGTAGAG
>DATJFU010000242.1:0-8081 GCA_035495495.1 Bdellovibrionota bacterium | reverse complement strand
CCTGGGTAACGTGGCCGCGCAGGTGCCGGACCTCCGCGGCGTCAATCCCGCCTGGGTTCGTTCGCTCAAGCTCGACTGAGGGCTACTCGCCGGGATGCGCCGCCGCGGCGGCGGCCGCCTTGTAGCGCTGGAGAATGTCCTTGAGCAGGTCCAAGAACGCCGTGCGGTTACTTTCGTCCACTTCGACGAACTTGATTCCCAGGTGACGGTGGAGGTTGCCGGACGCCGGGTCGATCTCATCCAAAATGCGGCAAATCCGGCCCAAAACCGCCACCTGCACGGGAAACCAGCCCCGCGGGTCCAGCACCATGTCGACCTTCTGGCCGGGATAGTAGCTGAGGGCGAGCTGGTTCTGGGTCGAGATCAGGATGCCATTGGGGCTCAGGTTCTCGACCTTGAACACCATGGCCCCGGACTCGGCGGTCAGGTCCTCTTCGTTGAAAGGCCGCGCGATCACGTTGAGCGGAAACGTCTGGATCGCCGGCGCCGCGGGAATCCGCGGATATTTTCGCACGTACTCGGTGGGGTAGAAACCGAAGCGGCGAACCTGGTCGGCGAGTTTGGCTTTCTCGTCGTTTTCGAGCAAGAGACGCAGGCCCATGTGCTGGGTCTGCGTCGAGCTCTCGCGCATGATCTGCGCGTGCACGAGGAGATTGATCGGATCCGGCGTGAGGGTCCGGACGCTGAGCGAAACTTCTTTTCCAAAGTGCTGGGCGGGAGAGAGCGGAGCCCACCGGAGTCCGGTGGCCCCGTAGACGGAGAGCTTCTCGTTGGGAAAGTCCAGTTCGTGCTCGTCCAGGCCAAAGGCCAGATCGGCGCGCACGAAAACGGGGGTCAGCATCCTTTTTAGTCTATCAGTTTCGGGCGGCTTGACCAGGGTGCAGCATGAGGGTGGCCGCCCGATCGTCGGTCCGGAACACCGCATCCGGAGCCTGGGATGAATGCACGACCCAAGCCCCGGACACGCGCCCGACCCGCAGATGGGTGGGGTGGTCAAAGCGATCGCGCAGGGTCACGTCAAAGGCCGGGGCGGCGCTCAGGTCCTTGAGCGCGGCCTTGGCAAGCGCCTGGGGCTCGGAGCGTCCCTCGACGGGTAGGTGCAAAAATCCCACGAGCCAGCTCTCGGTGGTGGGCGCGGGGAGCGTCTTGCCGCGGGAGTCCACCCAGCCGCCGCTCTGGCGCTCGGCCTTGAAGGTGGTCTGGTGGCGGCTCCGGACCTCGATCGAGTAGACGGAGTCGGGATCCGTCGCCGCGATCCAGCGCTGACGGAGGGATTCAAAGGTCGAGATGCGGCCGAGGAGCGCGAGCGCCCCGCCGCGCACGGCGACCACGGGACCCGTGTCCGCCTGGGCAAACCGCAGGGGTGTTTGCCCGTTAACGGCCGAGCCCGAGGGGTCACCGATGCGAAGGCTCCAGGTCACGTCGCCGCAGTGGCCGCGAAGGGCCCAGAGCGGCTGGGCGAGCCCGAAGGAGGAATCCGGCCCCGGAGGCGGCGTGGACTCGACCTGAAGGGTGTCGACCTCGTCGAGAAAATGATCGACCCAGATTCCGTCCGCGCGGCGATCGAGCAGCTGGTCGTTGGGCTCCGAGGCGGTGATCCACCATCCGTCGGGTTTTTTCTCGATCCTCGCGGACCAGCGATCGCCCGAGACGCCGTCATTGCGCCCCAGCCACAGCGAATCGCATCGCTTGAAGTCAAAGCTTGGGACGGGGCCCCTGGGGCGGGCGGATTCCACCACGGGCCTTTTGGAGGCCGAGCAGGCGGTCAGAAGGAGGGCTGCGGTCAAGAATGCGTAACGAGCACCGGTCATGCGTTGACATCGTAGGGAGGCGGACCTAGCGTTTCAAGCCCGATGTGGGACGGTAATCATTCGATCAGCGACATTTTACGGGCGGGGGGCTTTGCCATGTACCCGCTCGCCATCTGCTCCCTTCTGACTTGGGGAGTCATTTTTGAGCGTCTCTGGAGACTGCGCGTCGTGGACCGCGGCCTTGAGGTGTTTCAGGTCGAGGCGCTGAGGCGCCTGGGAGCCACGGACCTGGGGGGGCTCATGGCACTCTGCCGCCGCCAGCACGACGTGCCCACGGCCGTGCTCGTCGAGACGGCCCTCACGCGACTCGACGCCAAGGACCGCCGACTCAAGGACTCTTGGCGCGAGGCCGTCGAGCGTGAGCGTCAGAAGACCAATCAGGCGCTCCGGGGCGCGCTGTGGGTTCTCGGCACGGTCGCGACCGCCTCGCCGTTCATCGGCCTGTTTGGAACCGTCGTCGGGATTCTGCAGTCGTTTGGAGACATCGGCCGGACGGGCAAGGGCGGATTTGCCGTGGTTGCCGAGGGCATTTCGCAATCTCTCGTTGCGACCGCCTCGGGGATCATCGTGGCCGTCGTGGCCGCCATCGCCTTTAACGCCCTTCAGGTGAGGCTCTCGCGCCTGACCTTGCGGGTGCGCCACCAGAGCGACGAACTCATGGAGCTCCTCGGCCATGGCCATTAGGCCCATCGGCGAAGCAGGCGACAACGAAGACGTCGAGGGGAGCCTCCTCTCGGAGATCAACATCACCCCCATGGTGGACGTGATGCTGGTGCTTCTCATCGTGTTCATGGTGGGCAGCTCGGTCATGTCCCAGCTCGGCGTCGACGTGAACCTGCCCGAGGCCAGCAACAAGGTGGCCCAGCAGCAGCCCGAGGGTGTCGTGATCACACTTCTCCCCGAAGGCGCCGTGCGCGTCGTGGATGTGACCGTTCAGGCGGGGGATTGGGACCGTTTTTCGCAGGTCATGCGGCTCGCGTTCAAAAACAGCTCCTCCCATCGGGTGATCCTCGAGGGAGATCGCAAGGCGTTCTTGGGGTCCGTGGTGGAATTGATGGATCACGCGCGCTCTTCGGGCGCGGATCAGTTTGCCCTGGCCGCTCAGCCGACTCAGTAGGGATTATTCCCCGTCGTTGCCGATGGCTTCGACCGGGCACGCATCCATCGCGGCCTGGGCGGCGTCGAGTTCTTCTTGGTTCTCGGGCTGGTGATAGACGAAGGAGTAGCCATTTTCGTCATTGCGCTTGAAGTTCTTGGGCGCTTCAGTCCGGCAAGCGTCACAATCGATGCACTGGTCGTCCACAAAGAACTTGCCGGGGACGTTGTCCGGCCACTTGTTTGCCTTTTCGGCCATCCTCGGCTTTTGACTCACCTGGCTGACTTTGTCAATAGACCAAGGCCCCGTATAATGGCCTAAGCATGGGTAAACCCAGCAGATTCAAGGTGATCGTGAGCGACTGCCATTTGGGGGCGGGCCGGCTCTTTGAGGGGAGGCTCAATCCCCACGAGGACTTTCATTTCGATGGCGAGATGTGCGCCTTGTTTAGGCATTTTTCGACGGGAAAGTACGGCGAAGGGCCGACCGGACCCGTCGAGGTGGAACTCATCCTCGCGGGCGACTTTCTCGACTTCTTGGGCGTGCCCTTTCAGGGCGAGTTCGAGGACGAGGTCACCGAAGAAATGGCCGTCTACAAGGTCGAAGCCATTCTCCGCGGCCACCCCGAGGTCTCAGCGACCCTCCGGGCCTTTGCCGCGCTCCCGGGCAAGTCCGTGACCTACCTCATCGGCAATCACGACGCCGACCTGGTCTATCCCAAGGTCCGCGAAAAGATCATCCGCGCCTGGGATCCTGAGGGTCGCTATCCGAGCCCCGTGGTGCGGATCCTCCACGACACGGACCGGATCACCTACGAAGAAGGCGTCGAGGTGCGGCACGGTCAGCAGCTCGACGGCGGAAACGATCTCGATTTCGCGCGGCCGGTTTTTCCCGCGCACGACGGCAAGGAGATCCTCAATCTGCCCTGGTCGAGCGTCTACGTGCTCAAGATCATCAACCCGCTCCGCTGGGAGCGGGAGTGGTTTGACCGCGTGAGACCGGCCAAGGCGTTCGTGCTCTTTGGGCTTCTTCTCGATCCCATTTTCACGATCCGGTTTCTGTTTCTGACGTCGATCTTCTTTTTGCGGACCCGGCTCACGGAGCGGGCGCGGGCCCGCTACAGCCTCAAGCGCGCCTGGGACAACCTTCGGCAGGAGGCCAGGTTTTTCAGAAACCTCGAGGATGAGGCCCGCCAGATCCTCGACGAGACCGCCGGCCTGCGCACCATCATCTTTGGACACACGCACTACCCGATGGACAAGGTGTACCCGGACGGAAAGCAGTACATCAACACGGGCACCTGGACCCGCATGATCAACATGGACTGGGGTGGCTGGGGCCAGGGCCTCAGGCGCACCTTCGCTTTGATCGAACTCGGGGAGAAGGGCGCCCGCTGCGAGCTCCGTCAGTGGATCGGCGAGAGCGGTCCCCACGGCCCCTACGCCGGATAGGTTATAATGATGGGTAGGGATGAAGGGCAGGAGCGACGATAGCGTGTCGTCCGCGACACGGTGTTCTCTTGAAGGGACTATTGTACCCGCGTGCGCCCTTTTTCTTCTGAGCTGCCTGGCCTTGTCGGGGTGCGCGTCCAAGGACGGCTGCCCGGCCGATCCTGGAGGCACGCCCTGGACGCCCGACGTGTCGGGCGCGGCCTCGACCTATCACGACTCAAACGTCGTCATCACCCGTGACGTCTATACCGCCACCCACGAGCTCGCGGGTCTCGGTCAGGGGATCGCATGCACGGTCACCAACACGGCCACCTGCAAGGACACCCGCAGCCGGATCATCGATATTCCCTTTGATATGACCACGGATCTGGGGGTCAACGGCTCGGTCTCGCTCACGGCCGAGACGGTGAGCATGGATACGGATCTCGTGGGCTCGGCCTATCCGGTGCTCGTCTCAGTGGACGACGGCAACGGCCACGAGCTCATCATCCTGCCGATCACCGCGGGCACGGGCGCCTGCGCCACCCAGGGCTTCTTTACCTGCCCCAGCGGCGTCTGCGCGGCGAACCCGGCCTGCGCGCCCGTCGCGCCCAGCGCCTACAAGGACTGGGACCATTGGCGGCAGTTCAACATCCCGGCCTACGGCGCCGCGAGCAACAACGTGTTTCCGACCTGTAACTGGACGAGCGGCACTCCAACCTGTCACTTTGGGGACGCGAGCGGTGGAAACTTTTTTTCGGGCGGCGGAAAGCTCCTGACCGGTACCTACACGGCCCACTACGTGCTTCTGACGACCAATTACTCGTTCATCCAAGGGTACAACGCCGGAATCCGCCTCACCGTGACCCGCAAAAAGGACACGGGCGCGCCGGCCCTGCCGCCCGCGGCGGTGAACAACGGCGCCGTGGACGTCAACGTCATCCTCGTGGGGAGCAAGAACATCGCGGCCGGGCGCACGGCCAAGGGGCACGCCAATCTCAACGCCCTTCTGCGGCATGTGCAGGACCTGTACTCTTCGGCCTCGGACGGCCTGGGGGTGCGCCTGGGAACGATCAGCTCGTACGAATGGAGCTGCGCCCAGGGGGGAGACGACTATTCCACCCTGGACTTCAGGGACGTGGGGGACCTGCTCAAGGCCGGCAGCAAGCTCGTGGCTTCGGCCTCCGAGGGCAAGGCCATCAACGTGTTCTTGGTCAGCGAGATCACCTACACGACGGCCGGCACCAGCATCCTGGGCGTTTCGGGAGCGATCGGCGGCCCCATGATCAACGGAACGGGATCGAGCGGCGTGGTGTTCAAGAGCTTCGACAAGATCGACACCTTTAACCCCGACTGCGGGTCCGGAAGCGGGGTCTGCGACCCCGCCAATCAAGAGGCCAAGTTCGTGGACTGGGGCGCGACCGTGGGCCACGAGATGGGTCACTACCTGGGGCTCAACCATCCGCAAGAGAAGGACGGCTCACAGGTCGATCCGGTGCCGGATACGCCGTCGTGTTCGACGCAGACGATCTCGGGCAAACCGGTCGTCACCTTTGCGTCCTGCCAGTCCGCCGGCACCTGCGCGGCGAACTGCGCCGCCCGCGACGGTGTGAGCGTGTTCTGCCCCACCGAGTCGGCGTGCCAGTTCAACCACATCATGTGGTACACCTCTAAGGGCTACAACGAGGCCCTCGATACGGGCGACGGAAACATGTTCTCTCCGCAGTCCGCCACCGTCGTGAACTACAGTCCTTTTGTATGGTGATCCCACTCCTGGCAGCTCTCACGGCTTTGTCGTCCGCGGCGCTCGCGGCGGACGCTTCTCAGATTCAGGCCACCGTCACCGCCCTCATCACCAACCGGCATCCGTCGCCGGAGGACGTGGGCGTGTGGAAGGGGCTGGGCCCCCAGGCCCCCGCGGTGATCATGGACATGTATCGCCAAGCCCGCGACATCGAGGCGCGTGAACGTCTGCTGCAAGGCCTGGGCTGGTACGACTCGCCCGAGGTGGCGGACTTCTTGAAGCAGGCGGCGGCCGGCACCGACGAAGGGGTGATTCGCAACGCGAGTCTCGGCGCCCTTGGGCGCTCTGCCGGCGAGGGCGCTCTGGATTTTGAGGCCGGTTTCTTGAACCACGCGGATCCGGATACTCGCTTCGCGGCGGCCGAAGCCGTGCTGGCGCTGGAGCTCGGGGGCTCGGACCGGGCCAAGGCCCTGCTCGCCGATTACGAGTCCCGCGAGAGGACCGGGTGGATTAAGCGGCGCATCGAAAAGGACCGCGAGCGGGACGGCGAGCCGGGAGGGGGCGCCCTCGTCGGCAATCCCGGCACGCCGGCCGAACGCGTCGCCGAGCCGGGCGAGGCCCTGCTCCCGAGCGGCGTCAGCGGGCACCCGCTGGCCGAACGCTTTGCCGGAAAGTGGGTGGGCCAGGCCGTGGTCCCCGCCGAGTTCTGGTCCCGGTGGTCCAAGGGGGCTGCGCCCAAGGATCTGGGCACGGCTCCGGTGGAGCTCGAGCTCCTCAACGAGCATGTTTCGGGAGCTTGGAAAGGCAAGGGGACCTTGGGCAAGGCGACGCTCGAGATCCAGGAGGGCCGGCTCAACCGCGACTCGTTGTCGGGCAGTCTCAAGGTCGGCGCCGAGGTCTTTTCTTACGAGGCCCGTTGGCGCCAGCGCGAGGGGATTTCTTTCTTGGAACTCGAGATTCCGCGCCTGGCGACCTGGGGCGTGCTCCGTTCAAAGGGACGTTGAGTCGAGCCCCCCTTCAAGCTATAGTTTCGAGGCCCATGTCCTCGCTCATCTCGCTGCGAAAGGCCCTGGATTCCAGTGTGGGCCGCAAGATCATCATGGCCCTCTCGGGTCTGGGCCTCGTCGTCTTCATTGTGATCCACCTGGCGGGCAATCTCCTGCTGTACAAGGCCGACCCTGGGCCCTTTAACCGGTATGCCGCGGGCATGATGGCCAAGGGGATGGTTCTTTGGGTTCTCGAGGCGGGCCTGGCCCTGGTGTTTCTGATCCACATCGCGTCGGCGATCCGGATCCGCCTGGGAAACTTCGCGGCCCGTCCGCACGGGTACGTGCACCTGCACCCCAAGCGTGGGACGCACCCCACGAACCGGGTGGGGCGCGTGATGTTTCTGACCGGGATTCTGCTGCTGGTCTTCTTGCCGCTCCACATCCTCAAGTTCCGCCTGGGGGCCGGGATGGAAGCCGGATACGTCGCCTACGACGGCGAAAAGCAGATCCGCGACCTCTACGGCCTGGTGCAGGAGACCTTTCAGAATCCCCTCTGGACGGCGTTCTATGTCCTCGTGATGGCGGTTCTGGGCCTGCATCTGCGCCACGGGATCTGGAGCGCGTTTCAGTCCCTCGGAGCCGCCCATCCTCGGTGGACGCGGCTGCTCTGGTGGGCGGCCTTTGCCGTATCGGCGCTCCTGGCGGTGGGCTTTTTTCTCATCCCCCTCTGGTTCTACTTTGACGTGCCGGGGAGGCTCCTGTGAGCGCGAGCCTCCTGAACGCCGGGATACCCGACGGACCGCTCGCCCAGAAGTGGGACAAGTACAAGTTCGACGCCAAGCTGGTCAATCCGGCCAACAAGCGCAAGCATCGGGTCCTCGTCGTCGGGACGGGACTCGCCGGGGCATCGGCCGCCGCGTCGCTCGCCGAGCTCGGTTACGAGGTCCTGGTTTTCTGCATCCAGGACTCCGCGCGGCGCGCCCATAGCATCGCGGCCCAGGGTGGAATCAA
>DATJFU010000241.1:0-8413 GCA_035495495.1 Bdellovibrionota bacterium | reverse complement strand
ACCAGGGCCAGCATCATGTACACGAACGAGGTCCAGGCCCACTCGATCTCCCGGGCCGTGGGCTCCATTCCACCGTGCAAAACGGCATGGTTGGCGCGCCAGACGATCCAGCCCCCGAGCCAGCTCAGGAGAAACACCCAGAACACCCACCCCATGTGGGTCTTGGCCGGCTTCTTTGCGGACGCGGGGAGGTTCATCTTCGACCAGCTTAGAACCGCGAGTCGAAAGTGTAAATGTGCCGGATGTCGATGTGATTAAAACGTAGGCTCTTGAGCTTCATGGCCGAGAGCTGGAGGATGAGCTTGGTCTGGCGGGGCTTCTCCTGAAACCGCACCTTCTTGATCTCGCCAGTGATGAATCCTTCCATCTCGACGGGATGGATGCAGAAGCCGCGCGAGAACTCGTAGCTGCCCTTGAACGGGATCAGTCGCGCTTCAAAGATATCGCCGCGGTTGAAGCCCTTGCGCATCTCCGTGTCGCTGACCTTGTAGGCCTTGTTGCTGAACAGGTCCTCGACCACCATGCCGGTACCGGTCCACGCAAAGCGTTTGATCCGAAACAGCGAGTGCACCGTGCCGCAGAGATCCTTGTAGATATTGAGCTCTTCGTCCGTGAGGCGGCCTTTGTTTCTGCGAAAGAAATAGCGGATGGGTGGAAGATCGATGCCCGGCAGATCGCGGTCGAACAGATACCAGTCCATGAAGATGTTCATGCGCTGTTCGAACTCGGGGTCGTCTTCGTACACGACCCCCGCCTTGTCGAAGTACTCTTGCTTGGCGTTGTAGACTTCCTGGTAGTACTCGCCGGTCGTGAATTCCTCGACGACCGGCTCCAGGTATTTCTGAAACATTACTTCTTGGTCCCCGACATCTGCGTGATGAACTCGTCAAACAGGTAGTCCGAGTCCTGCGGACCCGGGCTGGCTTCCGGGTGATATTGTACAGAAAACGCGCGTTTGTGGGGAGCCGCAAGACCCTCGACGGTGCGGTCGTTGAGGTTGACATGGGTCACCTCGACGTCCTGGGGCAGGCTGCGGGGGTCCACGGCGTAACCGTGGTTCTGGGAGCTGATCTCGACCTTGCCGGTGCGCTTGTCGAGCACGGGCTGGTTACCGCCATGGTGACCGAACTTGAGCTTGTAGGTCTTGCCCCCGAGGGCCAGCGACAGGATCTGGTGTCCCATGCAGACGCCAAAGACGGGCACCTTGCCGAGCACGCCGCGCACCGCTTCTACGGCGTAGGTGGCGGCGGCAGGATCGCCGGGACCGTTTGAGAGAAACACGCCGTCCGGTTTGCGTTTGAGGATCTCATCGGCCGTCGTCTGGGCGGGGACGACCTCCAGGTCGCAGCCCCGGGCCGCGAGCGACCGCAGCAGATTCCACTTCACCCCATAGTCCACGGCCACGACCCGGTACCGCCGCACTCCGGCGGGGCGCTTGGGGGCCTTGTAGGTGTCGCCGTCGCCGCGCCACGGATAGGCCTCGGGCGTCGTGACTTCTTTGAGCAGATCCCGACCCTCGAAGCTGGGCAGAAGGGCGAGGAGGCCGTCGGCTCGGCTCGCCTCGGACGCGGGCAGGATCAGGCCCCGCACCACGCCCTGGGACCTCAGGGCCACCGTGAGGGCGCGCGTGTCGACCCCCTGGATACCCGGGATCCCAGCCTGGAGCAGGTAGGAGTGGAGCTCGCTCTGGGATCGCCAGTTGGAGGCGTGAAAGCAGTTGGCGTGGACGACAAAACCCGACGCCCAGGGTCGGCCGCTCTCGACGTCCTCCTTATTCACCCCGGTATTGCCGATGTGGGGGACGGTCATGACCACCATCTGGCCGTAATACGAGGGGTCCGTCAGGACCTCCTGGTACCCGGTCATGCAGGTGTTGAAGACCACCTCGCCGTAGCCCTTGTCCCTGCCCGCGGGGTTGCGGCCCCGCATGGCTTCTTCGAGGGACTGGGCGGTGGGGATGGCTCCGAAAAGGAATCCTGGAAAAACCAGGGGCTTTTGTCCTGAAAATCCTTCCAGGACGAGCAGACCTTTGGGGTTTTGCGTGGGGGCGAACATGGGCTTTCAGGCCCTCCCTCTCGGGAGATTGATCCTACCACGCGCGGGGGGCCTTAAGCTAGGATGCGGCCATGACTCCGCGCCGGATTCTGGCCATTAAGCTGCGTGCCATGGGCGATACCCTGCTCATGACAGCGGCCCTGACCGAGCTCAGGCGCGCCTATCCCAAGGCCCAGATCCACGCCCTGGTCACCGACTCGTGGGCGCCCCTGCTCGAGGGGCACCCCGGGGTGGACCGCGTCCTGAGCTATTCGCGGAGGCGCAATCCGGCGTCGCGGGCCAAGACCGTCGCCAAGCTCGCCATCGAGCTCAGGCGAGAAAAGTACGACCTGGCCGTCTGCTTTCATGCTTCTCCTTCGAGCTCCGCGCTGGCCTTCGCGACCGGCGCCCCGATCCGGTCCGTGCATTTTCACGGCCTCAAAGACAAGAACCGTTACTCGACCGTCGCGATCCCCGGAAAAGGGACGGTCAAACCCGCCATCGAGCGCGACATGGACGCGGTCCGTGCCCTGGGGATCCTCGTCCCCGAGGGGCGGCTCCCCTCGGTGGTCCTGACCCCCACCGAAGAAAAGCGCGGCTCCGAGATCCTGTCGGGCCTGGGCCTCGCGGACCCGATTCTGGCCCTCGGCCTGGGGGCGAGCCGGCCGACCAAGCGCTGGCCGCTCGAACGCTTTGCCGAGCTCGCCGTGGGCTGGGCCAAGCAGACGGGGGGCGGTGTCATCGCGGTCGTCTCTCCCGACGAGCTCGAGCTCTGGAGAAAGCTCGAGAGCGAGCTCGTGGCGCTCCTGGGCCGGCAAGGTGGAAGTCAGGAGCTCCGCAAGAAAGTGCGCCTTCTCGAACCCCGCCCCATCCGCGAACTCGCGGCCGTGCTCTCGCGCGTCGCGGTGCTTGCCGGAAACGACTCGGGTCCCCGGCACCTCGCCGTGGCGGTGGGACGTCCGACCCTCACCCTGATCGGCCCCGAACATCCTCTGGAGTGGCATCCGTATCCACGCGATCGGCACCCCTATTTCTACGTGCCCGACCTGCCCTGCCGGAGGGACGCGCTCCCGGGCTTTCCGCCCTGGTGCGCCCTCGAAAACTGTACCGTCGAACAGCACCGATGTATGAGGTTGATCGACGTCGGTCCGGTCCTGACCGAGTCCAAACGGTTGATGGGTTCTGAGGCATGAAGGTCAGCGGCTTTACGCTCGTGCGCCACGGGGCGCGCTTTGACTATCCGTTCATGGAGTCCCTGCGGTCGCTCGCGCCGCTCGTGGACGAGCTCGTCATCAACGTCGGCATCGGCGAGGACGAGACGCTGGACCGGATCAAGGCCTTTGTCGCCGAGGCGGGCGCGGGGCCCGACGGCTCGCCCAAGGTCCGATGGTTTGAGAGCCGCTGGCCCCTGGACGATCCGGAGAAGAAAAAGGGCGGCCTGATCCTCTCGGAGCAGACCAATCTCGCCCTCGATCGATGCACGGGCGATTGGTGCATCTACCTCCAGGCCGACGAGGTCTTTCACGAGGCGGACCGGGCGCTGATCCGCGAGGCGATCCGGGAGTATGACGGCGCCTCGGGCATCGACGCGCTTCTTTTTGAGTACGTGCATCTCTACGGGTCGTTTGACGTCGTCCAGGATTCGCGGGGCGCCTATCGCCGCGAGGTCCGCTGCATCCGGCGAGCCTCGGGCGCGCGCAGCGTGGGCGATGCCCAGAGCTTCCGTGGGCCGGGCGGAAAGAAGCTCGGCACGGCCTTTACCGGCGCGCGCGTGTTCCACTACGGGTGGGTCCGCACGCCCGAGGCCATGAAGGCCAAGACGACCTTCATGGACACGCTCTATCACGGCGATTACAAGGCCGACGCGACTGAGCCCCACACCGGCGACAACTACCGTTACAAGAGGTTCTGGGGCCTCAAACCGTACGGGGGCGACCATCCCGCGGTCATGGCCGCGCGGATCCGATCGCACGGGTGGAAATGGGACCTGGCCCGCTCGCCCCTCGAGTGGCGCTTCGCGGACCTGCCCAAGCGCCTTCTCGATCTCTGGGAGTACGCGACGGGATGGCGGATGTTTGAGTACCGTAGCTACCGGCTGTTGAATCGCACGCGCGCGGGGCTGTGGCGCAGGCCCGTCTCCACCGATGCGCCGGCGGCGCCCGCGGCGTCCGTCATCCTGTCCACCTACGAGATGCCGTTTCACCTCGAGCGCGTGCTCGCGGGTCTGGAGGGCCAGAGCACCCGGGATTTTGAGGTGGTGGTCTGCGACGACGGCTCGGGACCCGAGACCCAGCGGATCATCCGGGACTTTGCCGATCGCGTGGCGCCCGGAGTGCGCGTCGAGCACTGCTGGCAGAAGAACGAGGGGTTCAGAAAGTCGCGCATCCTCAACGAGGGCGTGCGGCGCTCCAAGGGCAGGACGCTCATCTTTCTGGATGGCGACTGCGTCCCCCACCGCCATTTCGTGCGGGATCACCTGCAGAATCAGGAGCCGGGACGCTACCTCGCGGGACGGCGCGTGGAGTGCGGCAAGGACTTTACCGCGCGCGCCAGCGCGACCGACGTACGCCGGGGCCTCTTTGATGGACCGTCGATCCGGTTTCTCAGAAGCGTGCTCGGCGGCGAGAGCCAGTACTTCAACCGCACCTGGCGGGTGTCGTGGGGTCCCCTCCGCAAGCTCCTGGGCATGGAGCGCGTGGTGGACCTCAAGGGATGCAACTACTCCGTCTCACGCGAGGACTTTTACCGCATCAACGGCTACGACGAGGCCTACGTCGGTTACGGCCGCGAGGACGGCGACGTCGAGATTCGCCTCAAGAACCTAGGGCTCAAGATCAAGTCCCTCAAAGGGCTCGCGCTCCAGTTTCATCTCTGGCATCCGCGCCGCGAGTTCACCCCCGCCAACGACGTGCTCATGGATGAGGCCGACCGCCTCAACCGCGTGCGCTGCGAGCGCGGGATGGTTTCTTAAAAGAGAGCCGCGCACTCGGGGCGATCGCCCTTGAGCCACGCGTCGAGAGTGGCCGTGTAGTCGGCCTTCATCTGGTGATAGTCGCGGTCGGTCTCGTCCTCGACCCGTTTCAGGACCTCGCGGGCCTGGTCGTACTCGGCGTCCGTGATCTTGCCCCGTTTACGCAGAAACTTGAGCAACCGCTTGTTGCTGATCGCGACCGGACCTTGGTTATGGCCGAGCGCCAGGTGGATCATGTCGCCGGCGGGCACGAGCGGGGTCGGGCGATAGAGGTCCTCTTGCTCATCCGCGTTCAGATCGTTGGCCTTGCGCAGGGCTGAGAAGAGGGGCGCGTACTGCTCGTCGCCGCCCTTGCCCGGGGGCATGGTCAGGTCCTGCACCATCTTGAAGTAGATCTGGTGGCGTGAGCGCTCGCCCAGGTGGGCCGCGTTCAGGGTGCCCCGGTACGAGCCGTTGTGGCAGTCCGTGCAGGTCTGCTTTTCGCCCATGGCGGGGCCGTAGTACTCGGGGATGATCGAGCCGTCGCCCCAGTCAAACGGCCGGTGCTGCTTCATCCACAGGTTGAGCTTCTTGGCGGTGGCCATGCCCGCCGCGTCCGTCGATCCGTAGGCCGGGACGATGTCGCGCATGCCGCTCGGGTGGCACTTGTAGCAGGACGCGATTCCGGTCCGGTAGACGGGGTTCTTGCCAAAGAGGTCGCGCCAATACTCCACGAAGTGGAGCTTGGCGCGGGCGAGTTCCACCACGTTACCTGCCGCGTCCTTCTGCGAGTGCTCGACTCCCATGAAGTCGATGAGGTGCTCGACCGTGCCCTTGGGGGGCAGGGTAAAGAGCATCCACCGGTCAAAGAGCTCGCCCGGCGCACGGATGAGCAGGCGCTTGAACGAGAGAAACGGCGGATTGGGCAGGGACTTGGAGACAAAGGGGACGCAGTCCCATCCTTTGGTCTGGCAGAGCGACTTCCAGTCCGACGGGAGCCCGTTGGCGAGCTCCGGCGGAAACGAAATCATCTCCTTGGGCTGACGCGCCAGGTACTCGTCGTTGCTCAGCCTGAACTGCATCGAGTGGCCCGGGGCCCGGGTCATGCGCTGGTTGGAGACAAAGTTCGAGAGGTTGTCGAGGCAGCCGGTGAGCTGCGGGGCCTTGAGGAGGTCCGCGCAGTCCGACCGGCTGTCTTCCGCTTTCTGCTCGAGATTCTGCCAGGCCGCGTAGACCTTGCCGTCCTGACCCACCAGGCGGTGCAGGGTCTTCCACTCCGAATCGCCAAACTTCATGCACGCCGACGCCGCCGAGTGGGCCTTTTTGGACCCCATGGCATGGACGGGCGCGCTCACAGCCAAGGCCGCAAGGCACACACCGGCGACGGTGAGATGAAGTGAACGCACGCTCGGACCTACGGTGGCGGGGCCGTAGAGCCGCGCTTAGTTCTGGCCTTTGAGGACGAAGCGGCGCTCGCCCTGTTTAGGCATTTCTTTGAGCGTGTAGGTGTTGCTGGCTTCGTCGTAGCTGATGGCCGCGAACAGCGTCGGCACGAGTTCGTCGGCGGTGTTGATGGTCACCCACACGACGTTCTTGAAGTTCTTGTCCGCGTCGAGCGTGATGCTCTTGATGGCCACGGTGCGGACCGTGGTCAGGTTGGCGTCGACTTCGTACGTGGCCTGAAAGCCTTCGGCCGTGTCGGTGTGCTCGGCGGTCTTGATGCGATCGATCGTCAGCTTGGCCGGCTGGGACATCAGCAGGTCGCCGGCGACGCCGTTCCACTCGCGCGGAAGGTCGTTGAGCGACGTGATGGGCTGGGCGGCCACGGCCGAAAGCGGCGCGGCAACCATCAGCAGGGTCAGGGAAAGGGCTTGGGCAAAACGGCGGGTCATGGCGAACTCCTTAAGGTTTGATCCGACAGGATTTCGCGCAAAAGACGCAATGAGTCAATAACTGACTCATTTGAACTAAAGGTAATGATGTCAACTATCTACGGTGGGGCGCCCCATCGAGAAGTAGGCCACCTTCCGAGAAGCCATCTCCGCGAGGGAATAGAGATTTCGTCCATCAAATACGAGTGGCTGCTTCAGGGACTTCTTGATGAGGTCCCAGTCCGGGTTTCTAAACTCGTTCCACTCCGTCAGGACCAGGAGGGCGTCGGCCCCCTGGAGCACGTCGTCCCGCTTGGGGCCGTACTGGTCGATTGCCTCGCCGAGCACCGTCCGCGCAGTATCCATGGCCACGGGATCAAACGCCTGGATACGGGCTCCGGCCGCCTTGAGCGCGCGGAGAATGGTGATCGAGGGCGCGTCCCGCATGTCGTCCGTGTTGGGCTTGAAGGCGAGACCCCAGACGGCGAGGGTCTTGCCGTCGAGGTTCTGTCCCAGCACCCCTTGCACCCTGCGGACAAAGTGAATGTGCTGGCGAAGGTTCGCCTGGTGGGTCGCCGCGACCAGCCCCAACATGACGTCGTGCGCGCGCGCCGTATGCATGAGGGCTTGGACGTCCTTCGGAAAGCACGACCCGCCGTAACCCACGCCGGCATAGAGAAAGTGGCGGCCGATGCGGGCGTCCCCGCTCATTCCACGCCGTACCTCTTCGATGTCCGCGCCGGTGGCCTCGCAGAGCTGCGAGAGCTCGTTCATGAACGAGATCCGAGCGGCGAGAAACGCGTTGCAGGCGTACTTGGTGACCTCGGCCGAGAGGGGATCCATGCGGACGATGGGATTGCCCTGGCGGACGAACGGCGCGTACAGCTCCGAAAGGCGCTGAAATACCGAGTCCTCGGTGGTGCCGATCACGATGCGGTCCGGCTTGAGAAAATCCTGAACCGCCGAGCCCTCTTTCAGAAATTCCGGGTTCGACGCGACCTCAAACGGGTGTTTGGCCACGGGCCGCATCCAGCCGGCCACCTGGTGGTGCATGCCGATGGGCACGGTGCTCTTGTTGACGATGATGGCGGGGCCCTTGAGCGATCGGGCGACTTCTTCTGCCGCCGCTCGGAGGGGCGCCAGGTCGGGCTGGCCATCCGGCAGCGAGGGTGTCCCCACCGCGAGAAAAATGACCTCGGCCTCGCGCACGGCCTCGGCGGTCGAAGTCGTGAAATGCAGGCGGCCTTCGGCCACGCCGCGCTTGAGCAGTTCCTCGAGACCCGGTTCGTAGAGGGGCGTGCGGCCGGCCTTGAGGGCTTCGACCTTGCGGGTGTCACGGTCAGCGCACCAGACCGTGTTGCCCGTGTCGGCAAAGCACGCTCCGGCGACCAAACCCACGTAACCCGAGCCGATGACGGCGACCTTCATGGCCTGAACTTCTCCCAAAAAGCAGGGGGATATGCTAGTTTTTTGAGGCCAATGGCGCACCCCGGCATATCGGTCACCCTAATCACCCTGAACGAGGAACGCAACCTTCCTCGCGCGCTGGCCTCCGTCC
>DATJFU010000240.1:0-4750 GCA_035495495.1 Bdellovibrionota bacterium | reverse complement strand
GCACTTAGTCATTTCTGATAGAATCGGAGGATAGGGGTGTGGGGAATGGGGCGTCTTTCCTTATATTTCAGTGCAGTAGCGCTGGGCGTGGGGTCCATGTCCTGCCCCGTTTCTGCCGAGGAACAAGGCTATACGGGCACTGGGCCGTACTCAGGCGCCGGGCCATACTCGAGCATGGGGCCGGAGGACCGGGGAGGAAGTGGGTCCCTTGGGACGATCTCCCTGGGCACCATTACTCTCGGCACGATCTCTTTGGGCGTCATCTCTTTGGGTACGATCTCGCTCGACCGGACCTTTGCGAACAGAGGGGCGGAGTCCGCTGGCGGTGCCTCGTCGGCGTCCGGCCGGCGTTCTGGAAGCCGGTCGGTGCCCGCGCCGGTCGTGGATTCTTCAGTGATGCCGGAGGCGCCGTTGCTCGCGGGCCCGATCGATCTTGGGAGCGCCGCGAATTTCGCGCCACCGGCTAGACGCGGTACTCATTCCGCCTCTGGCAATCCCGCCCCTCCACCCGTGGCGCCCCTGGCGCGGATGATTGATTTTGGGAGCCCTGAACCCGCGGCGCAACCCGTGCCAGCGCCGGTTCATGCGGTGACGGCGCAAGCCGAGGTGCCGGACCTCATCGAGTTCGTGGAACCGAATCTGAATTGAGCAGCCCCCCTGCCCGAGGTGAGCGGTGGAAGTCTTTCTCATCGTCTTCTTGCACTGGATGGCGACGCAGAGTCAGGCCGCCCCGGCGCAGCTTCTTGAGTCCTCGGCGTCGGGTGCGGTGGTCCATCCTCCGGCCGCGATCCCCAAGCCAAACAAGCCTGGCGAGCGGATGAGACGCCCAGCCCATGAAGAGGACGACGACGATGACGGCCCAGACGGCGACTGTGACGAAGACGATCCGCCCTGCCCCGGGCATCCCTATCACCCACCTCCTCCTCCGCACCATGGTCCGATCCCTTCGCGTCCTGGAGTAGGCCGGGGCGGTGGTGGTGGTGGTGGTGGCGGTGGCGGTGGAGATGGTGCCGTTTCCACCGGACTCTCCTTGGGCAACGTGAGTACCGAGCCCGCGGAGCCGGATGAGGATACGGGGCCCACCCAGAACATGGGATCGTCCGGAAGCGGCTACACCCTCTCGCGCGGCTCCCCCCGCGGGCGGCGTCACTCCAACTCTTCCGCCGCGTCGGCGGCCTCGGCGGCGGGCGACTGCGAGGACTGTGGGCGCCATCCCTCCTCGAGCGGCAATCCCGCGCCGCCTCCCACGGACCTCGCAGCGGAGATCGATTTCGGCAGTCCTGATCCCACTCCCGAGCCCACTGTGTACGTCGCTCCACAAACGGCCCCGCCGGCCCAGCCCAAACCCGCTCCGGAGCCTGTCCCTGGGGCCAACCAGTTCGTCGATCCCAACCTCGATTGACCCCAACCCCCGCCGGGGGATAAGGTCTCAGGCGCACACACCATGGCTGCTGATCGTGAGATCGAAAAATCATCGACGACCCAGGGGCTACCGGTTTCGCCCTCGCTGGGCCCCACCGTGCACGCCGCCCATATCCATCGACACGTGCCACTGGTCGACCGCCGCGTGGCGCTCATCTCGCTCCTGGCCATGTTGCTCGCGGTCGTCGCCTCCGGAGTCGCGCAGGTCCTGACTCGCCTGATCGCCGTGATCACGCACATCGCTTTTTATGGAGAGCTGGGGTGGAATCCGATTTCCCCCGCCGAAAATCACCTGGGTTACTGGGTGATCGGGGTCCCCATCGCGGGGTCCATCATCGTGGGATTCATGGCCCGTTACGGTGCCAAGGCGATCCGCGGCCACGGAATCCCCGAGGCCATGGAGCAGATCCTCCTCAATGACAGCAAGATCCCGGCCCGCATGACCTGGCTCAAGCCCGTGTCCGCCGCGGTGGCCATCGGCACCGGCGGTCCGTTCGGCGCAGAGGGACCGATCATCGCGACGGGTGGAGCCTTGGGCTCGCTTCTCGGCCAGGTGATCAAGACCACGGGCATGGAGAGAAAGACGCTCCTCGCGGCGGGTGCCGCCGCCGGGATGACCGCCACGTTCGGTAGCCCGGTCTCGGCCGTGCTCCTGGCGATCGAGCTTCTCTTGTTTGAATACCGCCCTCGCTCCCTGATTCCGGTCGCCCTCGCCGCGACCGTCGCCGCCGGCTGCAGAAACGCCATGGGCGGTGGCGCGCCCGCCTTTGAGATGGGCCCGCTCACCGCGCCCACCGGCCCCGCTCTGATCTACTACCTCGTGCTGGGCGCCGCGATCGGCGTGCTGGCCGTCGTGGTGACCAAGGCCGTCTACTGGATCGAGGACCAGTTTGAGCGTCTCCCCATTCACTGGATGTGGTGGCCCGCGGTGGGGGCATTGGTCGTGGGTGTCGTGGGCATCATCGCGCCCCATACATTGGGCGTCGGTTACGACAACATCGACCGCGCGCTCTCCGGTAACTTCGTGGGCACCGCGGCGATCACGTTCTGCCTGCTCAAGTTCGTCTCGTGGTCCATCGCCCTCGGCAGCGGAACCTCGGGCGGCACGCTGGCTCCGATCTTCACGATCGGTGGCGGGTTCGGCGCGGTTCTCGGCGGTTGGTCGGCTTCGCTGTTGCCGTCCGCGGGCATCGATCCGCGCGTCGCGGCCCTGGTGGGGATGGCCGGTACGTTCGCCGGCGCCTCACGCGCGCTTCTCGCGTCCATCGTCTTCGCGTTCGAGACGACGAGGCAGCCCCATGGGTTGCTGCCGCTTCTCGGAGGCTGCACGGTCTCCTATCTCATTTCGGCGCTCTTGATGAAGAACACGATCATGACCGAGAAACTCGTGCGTCGCGGGCACCACGTGCCCACGGAGTACGAAGCCGCCTCCGCCGGTTCTTCTAGCGCCTCTACTGAGCGCAAATCGGGGTGATGACCGTCTGGACCACCAGGTCCGCGGACCAGTCCTCGGTCTTGGGCAAGGTGTTCTTGCCTTCGATGATGAGGGAGAGGGTCAGGCGCGGGTCCTTTGTCTCGCCGTCTTCGATCCATTCCAGGATCGAGAAGTCGTTCTGGAGCGTCGGAAAGAGCAGAAGGTCGGTTGGGCCGTTGTTCGTGAAGGTCACGAACTCTTTCTCGCCCTTCCAGCTCGAGCCGATGGGATCGGAGATGTATCCGCCGCCCGGCAGGTCGGTGCCGATCCAAACCTCGAGTTGGATGTCGACGAGCTTGGCGAGGGACTCGACGCCTTCGGCGTGCTTGAGCGATACGGTGACCCGGTCAAAGCTGTAGTGCGCGGGGTCTCCGCCGCACTGGGTGCGGGCGTCGGCCAGGTAACCGTCCAGGTCCACGCTGCTTCCACCAAAGCTGAGGGGAACGGAGGCCTGAAAGTCGTTGACGCTCGAGTCGGGAAGGTTGTTTTGCTGGTCCGCGCTCGAGATGGGCATGACCGTCGTGAACACGTGGCCCTCGCGGTGATTTTCGATGCTCACGGGCATGCAGGCGGCCAGGTGGGCACCCGCCGCGGCGAAGGCCGCCGCGAGAGAAACTTCTAGTAATTTCGAATACTTCATGGCGTCGGCTCCTCACGAACCCCACGCCTCGCAGTTCAACCGTTTGAAGCTTTTCCTATATATGATTATTTAAGTCAACAATAAAAGCGGATCTAGTGGGGTTGGGGAGCCACCATGAATTCGGCCGTTCTCTGTCCGGCGACGGCACACTGGCGAATCGCCTGATCGGATGCGATCTGTCCCGCCCAATTGCCGAACTCCAGGGCCAGGTGAACCATGATCTCGAGATCATGGGTCCGGATCTCGCGCATCTCGCGGGTGCAGCTTCCCGTCTCGACGGCGTGGCGAAAGCGCCGGAGATACTCAAAGGGGTTGGCCTGGGAGCGTGAGGCGTGGGACCCCGCCCACTCGTCCATGTTCAGTTCCGGCCCCACCGCGGCCGAGTACGATGCATTCGCACCGCAGGAGAGGGGCACCACACCCGCACCCACCCCAGCGGCCACCGCAAGAGAGTCGCAGTCGGTGAGGTGAGGACGAAGGTCCTGGAGGGCCGAGGCCAGGTCAGGCATTCCACCGCTCCGGGACGCGTCGGCGATGAGACTGAGGGAGCCGTCCAGACTCTCCTGCGGGTTGATCCGGTTCACGAGCTCCCGGAACCCGCCTTGAGCGACCTCTTGGGCCAGCTCGGTTTGGATCGCACGGGCGAGCGAGCCGAGCGGGTGGCCGGGCAGGGCGTTGATGATCGCGGCGATTACCAGTGGCGCCAGTTGCGACCGCGGCGGCCGGGCCGAAACGATGGCGTGGGCAAAGGCACGGCGGTGGGTATCGTCCATGGCTTCCCATTGCTGCTGGATGCGCTCCATGCGCCCGTCGGTGCTGAGCGTGTGCAGGTATTGGCGCATTGCCGTAGGCGAATCCACGCCGATCGCCAGGTTCGCGCCACCCACGGCGATCTCGCCGCCACCGCAGGTCACGTTGAGAAAACTGCCGGTGTACGAGCCTGTGGTCGGGCAACCGATGAGTCTCGAACCCCCCACGGTGGCTTGGATCGAGATATCGGAGGCGAAGCCGACCTGGGCGGTGCAGAAGAGTTGTATGCGATGGCCTACCCGGACCAGATCCAGGCTTCCACCCGCGCTCGAGAAGATGGTGCCGGCCGCGCCGACGCTCACCGAGGCGCCTTGATCGACCGCCGTGGCGGCGGTCCAGAACCGTTCCATGCGGCTCAGCACCTGGTCGGGGGGGATGCCTGAGGTGAGGGAGTTGTTGAGGGC
>DATJFU010000239.1:0-3998 GCA_035495495.1 Bdellovibrionota bacterium | reverse complement strand
CCCCCATAATCGCGCTTACCTTACGGCCAAGCGGGACCGTCTGGGCCACGTGCTCAAGAAACTGGAAAAGAAGTAGCCATGCGTTTTGCGATCCTCGTCAGCCGGTACAACGAAGAAGTGACCTCGGGCCTTCTCTCTGGCGCGAAAGAATACCTGGCTGAGAAATCCGTCACGCCCGACGTGATGGACGCGCCGGGGGCTTTTGAACTTCCACTCCTCGCCCGTGAGATCGCCAAGACGGGTCGTTACGCCGGCGTGATCTGCCTCGGCTGCGTGGTCAAAGGCGACACCGCCCACTTCGAGTACATCTCCGAGACGTGCGCGCACGGCCTCATGCAAGCGGGCCTCGAGACGGGCGTGCCCGTGGCCTTTGGCGTGCTCACGACCTACACCTGGGAACAGGCCCTCGCGCGCAGCCGCCCCGACGCCGTGAACAAGGGGCGCGAAGCCGCCGCCGCTTGTTTTGAAAGCGCCGCGTTGCTCAAACGTGTGAGGGGCTGAGCCCTCGCAGGCAAGGCATGGGGTGGAACTTGACCAAGGCGACACCGATATCCTTTCTATATTCACCCTAGCAGACGCGCCGGGCGTCTTAGAGCGCCCGATCGCGGTCCTGTGGGCTATTATTCACCATTAAAAGGCATTGCCCCTGATTAGATCCGATGGTAATCTGCAAAAATGAGTTCCCGTTCCCAGCTCAAGCTCAACCTTCCCGGGATAAAGTCCGGCGCGGAACATGGCGGGGCTAAATCCAGGGGCAGGCGCAAGACTCTTCGTCCCCTGGACCCCTCCCGTCCCATTCATCTCGTCATGCGCTCCAGTCGAGCCCGGGGATCCTGGTCCCTGCTCTCAATCCGTAACCGGAGTACGGTGCGGGATCTGATTGTGCGGGCCGGCCACCGCCACGGTATCCGTATTCAGCGTTTTGTGAATGTGGGTAACCATCTTCACCTGCTGGTGAGGACCCCCAATCGGCCTGCCTTTTCTAACTTCCTGAGGCAGGCGGCAGGCCATGTGGCCCAGGCGGTTACTGGGGCTGTAAAGGGCAACGGGGTGGAAGCCGTACCCAATGGCGCCGGTAGAAGGTTCTGGGACGCTCTCACCTACAGCCGCCCGGTGAGCTGGGGCCGGGATCTAGTGGGAATAACCGCGTACTTCATGAAGAACCTGGCTGAAGCGCTACGGCTCGCGGACCCCCGTGGAACTCATGGATCGGCGGAGCTGAAGATTGCGCGCGCCGGGCCGATCCTCGATGAAATCTGGATTGCCGGCTGAGCGGAGGAAGAACCTCAACCAGCCGGCCCGCCTGCGGGCGCTTTAGGACGCCCGGCGCGGCCCGCAGGGGTGAATCTGGGATGGAGCACCGGCCTCTTCTGCGCTACGCTCAAGGCATGAAAACGAGTGCTCGTCCCAAGACCCTCGCCCTCTTTGCCACTCTCGCCGCGCTGGCCACTTCCACCGCCCACGCCGACCCGGCCATCGCGCCCATGTACGAGCCGGAGAGCGTGGCGCAGGCGTCGACCGTGACCGCGACCCGGGCCCTCAGGCTCGGGCTCACGACCGAGGGCCTCATGCAGGCGCCTTTTGCCGGCGTGACCGGCACGGGCGCGGGGATCACGGCGAGTTACGACTTTCTGATCTCGGACGGATTCTCGCTAGCCCTCGCCGCGAGCTACCGCCGCTATCCGGGTATTTCGTCCCTCCAGCAGGTGGGCTATGGCGCACTGCTGCGCCACCGGTTGCTGAGCTTGGGAAGCCACGACCAACGCCTCTACGCGGCGTACGGAATTCTGCTGCAGACCACCTCGGTCTCGGGACAATCGGGGTCGGGCACGTCCCATGACACCCGGTTGACGCTTGGCGCGGACTTTCGGGTGGGCAAGGTGCCGCTCTACGCCGAGACCTCGTACCATTTTTCGCGCCTGCGCTTTCTCAACGTCGACTCCATGGACCTCGACTACTGGGAAGCCGGCCTCGGATGGCGCACCGCCTGGTAGTCATTCCGTAAAATCGGTTTGCAGCCTGGCTCCCCGCCCGTTACAGTTTTGCCAGATACGTAAAGGAGGAGTGGCTGGAAGCTTCGACTCAAGAACAGATCCCAGGACGGGCACAGGCGGACCATCGCCTGGAGATCCGGGGCCCCCTTCGGCCCGGATATGACGCAGTCCTGACCCCAGCCGCCCTCGCCTTTCTACAGACCCTCCAAGAAACCTTCGGTGCCGAGCGCCAGGCCTGCCTCAAGCGGCGAACCGAACGCCAGGCGCGCTTCGACTCCGGCGAGTTTCCTTCCTTTCTGAGCGAGACCCGCGCGGTGCGCGAGGCGTCGTGGCAGGTGGCCCCGGCCCCCGCGGATCTGAACGACCGCCGCGTGGAGATCACGGGTCCCGTGGACGCCAAGATGATGATCAACGCCCTCAACTCGGGGGCGAAGGTGTTCATGGCGGATCTCGAGGACAGCCAGTCGCCCACCTGGTCCGGCGTCATCGAGGGGCAGCTCAATCTTCGCGCCGCCGTCCGGCGCGAACTCAGCTTTACCAACGAGCAGGGTAAGCGCTACGCCCTGAACCCGGAACTCGCGACCCTGGTCGTGCGGCCCCGCGGCTGGCATCTGGATGAGGCCCACCTCACCCTGGATGAGCGCCCCCTCTCGGGGAGCCTCGTCGACTTTGGTCTCTACTTCTTTCACAATGCGCGTGAGCTCATCGCCCGCGGCTCCGGCCCCTACTTTTACCTTCCTAAGATGGAGAGCCACCTCGAGGCCAGGCTATGGAACCGGGTGTTTGAAGTCGCCCAGGACTCCTTGGGCATCCCCCGGGGCACCATCCGCGCCACGGTGCTGATCGAGACCCTGCCCGCGGCCTTTGAGATGGAAGAGATCCTGTACGAGCTCCGCGACCACGCGGCGGGGCTCAACGCCGGCCGGTGGGACTACATCTTTTCGATCATCAAGAAATTCCACAACCTCTCGTCGTTCATCCTTCCGGACCGCAGCGACGTGACGATGGGCGTGCCCATGATGCGCGCCTACGCGCAGCTCCTCGTGCGCACCTGCCACAAGCGCGGGGCGCACGCGATCGGTGGCATGTCGGCCTTCATCCCCAGCCGCAAGGACCCCGAGGTCAACCGCGTCGCGCTGGCCAAGGTGCGCGAGGACAAAGAGCGCGAGGCGCGCGACGGCTTTGACGGCACCTGGGTGGCGCACCCCGACCTCGTCCCCGTGGCACGCGAAATCTTTGACCGGTTCATGGGGCTCCGACCCCACCAGAAAAACGAGCTCCGCGCCGACGTGCAGGTGGGCGCCGCCGACCTCCTCGCCGCCGACGCGACGCCCGGGCGCATCACCGAAGGCGGCGTGCGCACCAACATCAGCGTGGCCCTGCAGTACCTCCATCACTGGCTCAAGGGCGCCGGCGCCGTCGCGATCAATAACCTGATGGAAGACGCGGCCACAGCCGAGATCTCGCGGGCACAACTCTGGCAATGGATCCACCATGGCTGCGCGACCGACGCCGGGCTGCCCGTGACCGCCGAGCTCTACCGCCGGATGCGGAGCGAAGAGCGCTCCCGCCTCGAATCCGCCGCGCCAGGCGCCTACGCCGACGCATCAGAACTGTTGGACTAAATGGTTTTGGCCCCCGAATTTTCAGAATTCCTGACGCTGCCGGGTTACCGGCGGTTGGTGACGAAAGGAGCATCCACATGACCCAGAAGCATGAAGAACAGATCAACCAGCTCAAGCAACAATGGAAAACCGATGCACGCTGGAAAGGGATCCGCCGCTCGTTCACCCCAGAAGAGGTGATCCGGCTCCGGCCCTCCATCGACATCGAGCACACCATCGCCAACCGCGGCGCGCAGCGGCTGTGGAACCTGCTCCATGACGATCCCTTTGTAACCTCGCTGGGCACCCTCACTGGCGCCCAGGCGGTCCAGATGGTCAAGGCGGGCCTCAAGGCCCTGTACCTCTCGGGTTGGCAGGTGGCCGCCGACGGCAACCTCTC
>DATJFU010000238.1:0-3840 GCA_035495495.1 Bdellovibrionota bacterium | reverse complement strand
GTGGTGAGAAACAACTTCGGGCTGCACTTCGGAAACTCGATCCTGCTGGGCCTCGCGCATTCTCCCGCGGGCGTCCCCGACACAGAGCCCATGACGATCGACGGCGCCGTGGGCATCAGCCCCCACATGGGCACCGGGGGTGAGGTGCGGATCGGGGTGGAATGGCATGACATCTTCGACAAGTCGGGCATGACCCTGGCCAAGCGTCTGGCCGTGGGAGCCGAATTCCACTTCAGAAAGAAAGTCTTTCTCCGCATGGGATGGGGCTCGGGTTACCCGAGTTTTGGCATCGGCGTGTCGAAGGAGTCCTCTGAGCTGTCCCTGAGCTGGTATAGCGAGGACGTGGGAACCTCTGCTGTTCCTCAACAGAACACCAACTTTGCGCTTCAGTATGTCTTGAGGGCCTTCTAAGAACATGCGTTTGGATCTGACGCTCATCGTGGACGGCGAAGAACGGCGCGCCCGCATGGCCCGCGAGCTGGGCCGGATCATGCAATCGTTTGAGGGCATGGACGCGCGCATCCTGGGAGAGCGCGAGGCCCCCGGGCAGATCGTCTTCGTGGACGCCGGCAAGCCCGGGCTGGAGCGACTGCTCAACGATCTCGATCACCGCGGCCGCGCGATCTTTCTCGTGGTCGAGGATGACGCCCACGTGCCCGAGGCCCTCGAGCAGGGGATCGCGGACGACGTGCTGGTGTACCCGTTTCGGACCCTCGAGGTCCTGAGCCGTCTCAGGCTCTATCAGCGGCTGCTTCTCTGGGACGAGGTCGAGCGGATCGGCGCGTCGGTCGGTGAGCTCGTCGACCGCTTCAGAGAGGATCTCAGGCTCGCGGAGCGCCTGCAGAAGGCGCACCTGCCCAACCGGATCCAGCAGATCAAGGGCCTGCAGGTGGCCACCCGCTACCTCGCGGGGACCAAATCCGGCGGCGACCATTTTGACCTGATCGACCCGGGGCCCGGCAGTGGAATCTCGATGCTCCTCACGGACTCGTCGAGTTACGGGCTTTCGAGCGCCCTCATCTCGACCCTCATGCGGGTGGCGCTCAAGCTCGCCGGCGATCGTCCCGGCGCGGTGGCGTCGATGGTTCGCAAGATCAAGGACGAGGTGGGCCTCGCCTTGGGCGAAAAGGATGATCTTTCGATTTTCCTGGCTGTGCTCTCCCGCAAGGACTGGAAGCTCAGGTACCTTGCGCTGGGTTCGGTGGCCGCGTTCAGGCTCCCCAAGAGCGGGGATCCGGTCGCCCTCGACGTCGCGGGCCCGGCCCTCAAGAACGGCGGGCGTGCGCCGGACGTGAACAACGAGTCTGAGCTGAGCCTGGGGGCCGGTGATCGCCTCGTGCTCATGACCGATGGTTTCGTGGATTGCGTGGGGGGGCCCGCCGCGGTCGCGCCGCTCATCAGGAGTTTGCGCGACCGGGAGCCTACAGATTTGCTCAACGAACTGGCGTTCAGGGTAAAAGCAGGATTGCCGGCGGACGCATTGCCTCCGCAGGACTGCACCGGGCTAGTACTCGAAGTCGACCCTCAGGTCCTGCGATTGGTCTAAAAGACCAATGACTTAGGCGAGCGCGAGCGGGGGATTGCTCGCCAGGAACTGGCGGAGCCATTTCTTAAATCGACGCATATAACCCCATGTTTTAGTCGGGATCTTAGGTCGCGTCAAGCGCCGATTCGAGGTCGGCTTTGAGATCCGCGAGGTCCTCGATGCCGACACTGATCCGGATCAGGTTGTCCAAAATGCCGAGGCTCTTGCGGGTTTCGGCGGGGACGGAGGCGTGGGTCATGATGGCCGGATGTTCGATCAGGGACTCGACCCCACCAAGGCTCTCGGCCAGGGTGAACACCCGCACGGACTCGAGAAAGCGGCGCGACTCAGCCAAGCCGCCCTTGATCAGAAACGTGATCATGCCGCCAAAGCCGGACATCTGCTTCTTGGCGAGCGCGTGCTGAGGATGGCTTTCGAGGCCGGGGTAGATGACCTTCTCGACCTTGGGGTGCTTCTCGAGCAGGCGAGCGACGGCCATCGCGTTCTGGGCGTGGCGGTCCATGCGAACGTGCAGCGTCTTCATTCCGCGCATGACGAGAAAGCTGTCCCACGGGCCAGGCACGGCGCCCGCGGCGTTCTGGAGAAACTTGTACTTCTCCCAGAGATCCTTGCGGTTCGTGGCGAGAACGCCGCCGACCACGTCCGAGTGGCCGTTGATGAACTTGGTGACGGAGTGGGCCACCACGTCGGCGCCCAGATCCAAGGGTTTTTGGAAGTAAGGCGACATGAACGTGTTGTCGACCACGCTCACCGCGCCCTTTTCGCGGGCGAGTGCCGCGACGCCGGCGATGTCAAAGATCTTGAGCATCGGGTTGGTGGGCGTCTCGAGCCACACCAGCTTGGTGTTGGGCTTGAACGCCGAGCGGGCCTTGGCCAGGTCCGTAAAGTCCACGTAGTCAAAGCTGAGGCCCAGGTTCTTGTAGACCTTGTCAAAGAGCCGAAACGTGCCGCCATAGACGTCGTCGCAGCAGAGCACGTGGTCACCCGCGCTCAAGGTCTGCAGAACGGTGCCCGTCGCCGCGACGCCGGAGCCGAAAGCCAGGGCGTGACTCGCGTTCTCGAGCGCGGCCATGCAGGCCTGGTAGGCGTCGCGCGTGGGGTTGTTTCCGCGAGCGTAAACGTAGCCCTTGTGGTTGCCGGGCGAGGCCTGCGCGTAGGTGCTGGTCTGAAAGATGGGCGTCATGACCGCGCCGGTGGTCGCCTCGGGGGGCTGACCGGCGTGGATGGCGCGGGTCCCGAAACCGTGCTTGGTGTCTTTGCTCATGCCCCGGCCCCGAGAAAGCTGATGAGGTCGATCTTGGTGAGAATCGCCAGGATCGAGCCCTCTTTGATGGGGTCGGTCACCAGCGGGTACTTGCCCTGGGTGATGAGCTTGGAAACCTTCTCGACCGGGTCGTGGGGCGAGACAAATTCCACCTTGGAGTCCATGAGGGCGTCCACGGTCGAAGTGGGTTTGAGCTTGCCGTCGTACAGGCCGGCCAGAAGTTTTTCTTCGGTGACCACGCCCTTGATCCAGCCCTTGCCGTCCTCGACGGGAAGCTGGCTGATGCCCTGCTTGCGCATGAGCTCGATGACAGACGAGACCTTGTCGGTCTGTTTGGCCATGACGACCTGGCCGGGTTGAATCTGAAGCACCCGCATGAGGTCCGAGACGGTGCCGCGCGAGTCCTTCTGCAAGAACCCCACTTCGCGCATCCAGTCGTCGTCGTACACCTTGGAGAGGTAGCGGTTGCCGCTGTCCGGAAAAATCGTGAGGACTTTCTTGCCCTTCATGGCGTCGCCCTGTTGCGCGATCCAGCGCAAGGCGCCCACGACCACGCAGCCGCTCGAGATGCCGCTGTAGAGGCCTTCTTGCGTGAGGAGATCCCGGGTCATCAAGAAGCATTCTTGGTCGGTGACCTGGACCATGTCGTCGATGACGCCAAAGTCGTAGTTGCCCGGAAAGAAATCCTCGCCGATGCCCTCGATCATGTAGCTCTTGGCCGGCACGATGCGGCCGTGCTTGAATTTATCGAACACGATGGAGCCCACGGGGTCCACGGCGACGATCTTGGTCTTGGGGTTCTTTTCTTTGAAGTAGCGGCCGATGCCGCAGATGGTGCCGCCCGTGCCGATGCCGGCGATGATCACGTCCACGTCCGGAAACTGCTTGAGGATCTCGGGGCCAGTCGTCGCGTAGTGGCACTCGCGGTTGGAGAGGTTGTCGTACTGGTTCATGTACACCGAATTGGGCGTCTCGCGGGCGAGGCGGCGGGACACCTGGTAGTACGAGCGCGGATCCTCGGGCTCGACGT
>DATJFU010000237.1:0-4364 GCA_035495495.1 Bdellovibrionota bacterium | reverse complement strand
GGCGGATTCAAGCTCTCCAGCGGCCGCGATGCGCACCACCCGTAGGGCTTGCCCCATCTTGAGAGCCGGTCCCGCGGCCGATGACACCTCGTCGACCAACTCCTCAAACTGCCGCTCGCTCAACGCCGGACATGAGATGCCCAAGAACGGCTGCCGCCCTTCTAGGGCCAGAAATGCGCCCTCCACCCGGCCGGTTCGGGCACGGAGCAGATGACCGAGCACTTCGGCGAGCGGGGCGTCGGCCTCGCTGAGCTGGGTCAGCGCCAGGCGGGTCCCGGGCTCGAGGGTGCTCGCCACGGGGCCCACCTTGCCCTCGAGCAAGGCCTCGATGTGCTGGGGTTCTAGAAACACGCCGTGGGCAAAACCCGCGTTGACGTGGATCGAACATTCGTCCGGGCGGGACTCAAAAAGGGCGCGGGCCGCGAGTTTCAGGTAACCGGTCTCCGTCGAGTCGACGCCTCCCGCCGTGAGCGCCGTCTCCAGTCGCTCTCGCGAGGTGTAGGCCGGGATGTACCGGCGTCCCTCGCCGTCCTCAAAGAGGGCAAATTGCAGGCTGAGTTTTCCCGTCGAGCGGATAGCCCCGTCGTCCTCGGTCACGCCCATCCCCTGGGTGCGGCCCACGACATAAAGATCGGATTCCATCAGGGCGCGAAAGAACTTGGTCCTTTGGGACGGATCCTTGGCGGCATGGTCGAGCAGAAATTCGAGGGAGTTGGACGGCTTCTCTGCTCTGTCGGACGCGCTTGGCGCGTCCTTCTTTCGCAAGACCTTCTGTAGGAATTTGGACCAAAGACCCATGGCCCCCCACCTTAACGCAGGAAGCCCGGGGCCGCATCCTTGCGGCGCCCGGGCTTCTTTCTGTCAGGTCAGGGTGCTTCTTGCGAGATGCGGCGGCCGATCCTTGGCCTATCTGACCTTTCCCCCCACCACGAACTCTGTCTGCCGGACCGGCTGGGCCGGTCCTTACGCCAGCTTGAGCACGATCTTGCGGCCCACGCTCTTGGGCTTGCGGCCATCCACGTGGAACCTCTCGGCGCGCTCCTGCTCTTCTTTGCAGTGCACGCAGTGGGTCGCCGTGGGGCGAGCCTGAAGGCGCTTGAGACCGATTTCCTCGCCGCAGCCTTCGCAGGCGCCGAATTCACCGGCCGCGATGCGCCGGAGCGCTTCATCGATCTTTTTCATGAACAGCGCTTCGCGGTTGCGGAGACGGATGCGCATCGACTGCTCCAACTCAGCCGAGGTCAGGTCCGTCTCGTCCATCATCTCTTCGGGTTGGACGTGAAAGGACTCATCCATCACGCCCTTGCTGAAAATGAGGGCTTTGCGCTGTTCTTCGAACATCATGCGGAACTTGGTGATCTCCGCCGCGGTCAAACGAGTCGTGGACATAGTGATCTCCTGGGTTAGCCGAAGAAAAACTCCGGCCTTGGCCTACCCGCCATCCTGGTGGGAATCGGCTCTCTTGCCGGCTTGGCCTTCCTCGATCCTTGAGGGGAGAATCCATTCCCCACGGGTTCGGCCGGCTTCGGGTGAAGCGCTTCCTTGTGCCTCACCGGTCCTGGTTTTGGTTTGTTGGGACTAGCTGTCGTCGGTCAGGGGGGGACGTCAGGGTCAGGGGTACTGACTTACTGGCGCCACCTCCCTGCTGCTGCTCGGGCTGCTGCCCGATACCAAGACCGGAAGGAGATCTTCCAGTCCGCGAGGGATTGGGCCAGTGCTTGGCCCATCGCGGCTGCCGCTGCTGCGTACGTCGGAGCGGCCACGGCGATCTGGGTGGCTACCGCCTTCGCTCTGGCCGCATTGGCCAGAACATAGGCGCGGTTTCCCTGTTGGAATTGAGCTCTGCGTTTTTTGGTCGTCATACTCACTCCTTTCATCAGGGTTTGGGTGGCTCTCCCCTTGGGGAGAGGTCCACCTCCTCCACACCAGACAGGAACCCTCTAGTGCGAGAGCCGTGCCAGAGGTGGACTGAAACGGGGTAGTCCAGAAACGCCGCATTAAGCCCTCGCCAGGGTTGAAGTTCGAAAATAATGGACGAACGCAGTGCCAAACTGGGGCGCTGATGAGGTGCGAGTTTTCACCATGGTGGCCATCTGACACTGGGCGAAGTTTATAGACTTCGGCCCACTTTGCCGTCAACCGCCATTATTATGACATTACAAGGACTTAGGCGTGGGCTGCGGAGAGTGTGTCCCCGAGGCTCTTGTGCCTCCGCCCGGACGCAGTCAGGACCTCTTGCCGCTCTTCTTCTTCTTTGCAGGCGACACAAAGGGTGGCCGTGGGACGGGCCTGGAGACGGCGAACCTCAATGTCCTCGCCGCAGGAGTCGCACTCGCCAAAGGTACCGGCCTCGATCCGCACCAAGGCCTGGTCGATCTTCTTGAGATAGAGGAGCTCGCGGTTGCGGAGGCGCATGCGCATGGCCTGCTCAGCGTCGGTGGTCGCCTGATCCACCTCATCATACCGGTCATCGTCGTTCACGTTGAAGTCCGGCCGCAGAATGCGGTCGTTATAAAGGATCTGCTGGCGCTCTTCTTCGAACACCTTCTTGAACTTAGCGATCACGGTCTTTTTCATGCTTACTTCCCCCCCTTAAGTTCGCGGATGATGAGCTGACTGATGCATTGGAGTGTCTCCATCACCCCATCTCCTCGGCTCGCCATGGCCTCGAAGTGGGGTCTCCTGGCCACGTTGAAAGTGGCCTCGAGTTCGGAGACGGGCACGGCCCCCGGCAGGTCGCGCTTGTTGTACTGGATCACCATGGGCAGCCGGGAAAAGTCGTAACCTTGCCGCTCGAGGCTCTTTTCGAGCTCTTCGAAGCTCTCGAGGTTGGCCTCCATCCGCTCGGGCTGGCTGTCGACGACAAAGACGACGCCGTCCACGCCCTTGAGCAGAAACTGGCGCGAGACCTCATAAAAGGTCTGGCCGGGGATGGAGTAGACGTGGAACCGGGTGCGGTAGCCGTGCACCTCGCCCACGTCCAGTGGAAGAAAATCGAAGAAAAGGGTGCGCTCGTTTTCGGTGCTGAGGGAAACCAGCTTTCCCCGCTCCTCGTTGCGCGTGTTTTCGTAGATGTACTGCACGTTGGTCGTCTTTCCGCTCAAGCCGGCCCCGTAGTAGACGATCTTGCAGTTGATCTCTTTGGATGCGTAGTTAATGAAGCTCACGCGGGATTGAGCTCCACGCGGTTCTCCAGAGCCTTGCTCAAGGTCTGGCGGTCCGTGAACTCGAGCGCGCCGCCGACGGGCAGTCCGTGGGCCAGGCGGGTGACCCGTACGCCCAGGGGGCGAATGAGCCGCGACAGATAAAGCGAGGTGGCTTCGCCCTCGACGCTGGGGTTGGCGGCGAGGATCACCTCACGCACCGGCGGATCGGCCTTCTCGATCCGGCCCAGGAGTTCGCGAATCTTGAGGTCCTCGGGGCCGACGCCGTCAAGGGGCGAGAGGGTTCCGTGCAGCACGTGGTAGACGCCGCCAAAGGGGCCCGCGGCCTCGACCGCCTGCACGTCCGAGGGCCGTTCGACCACACAGATCACGCCATGGTCGCGCCGAGAATTGGAGCAGGTCACGCAAAGGTCACGGTCCGTGAGCGAGAAACACTGGGTGCAGAGTTTGAGGGACTCCTTGGCTCCCAAAATGGCCTCAGAAAGAGCCGCCGCGTAGGCACGGTCTTGCCTGAGGATGTGGTAGGCCAGCCGGCCGGCGGTCTTTTCGCCGATGCCCGGGAGCTTGGAGAGTTCAAAAATCAGCTTGGCGAGCGGGTCGCGGTTCATCATCGCATCCGCTCCACGGGACCCAGTTCACCGCCGAAAAGGGCGCGGGCCTCTTGAACGGCCGGATGGGCGGTGACGGCTGCGCGGGCGGCTTCTTCGCGTTCTTTACCCTCGCGCTCGCGCTTCTGGGCCTGGCTCTCGCCGGCCTGGGCGTCGACCAAAATGGAGAGCCGCACGGTACGGCCCATGCGGGCCGTGCAGAACGCCGCGACTTCGTCGGAGAGGTCCTTCTGCTTGAGCTGCTCGGCCTTGAACGAGTTGGCCGGATTGAAGCGGACCTGGAGCTCCTGACCGTCGCCGGGCAGGGTATGCGAGCTCGCACTCTCGAGCAGGGAAGTCAGGCGCGGGCGCAGAGGGCGAAAGTGTTCGACCAGGCCGTCCCAAGTGAGGGAGGCCGCCGGAGTCGCTGGCGCGGGGGCCGCGGGCGACGCCGTCGCCAGCACCTGGGCCGTCGACGCCGGAGAGGCGGTCACCGGGGGAGCAGCGGGTGTCGCCACGGAGGATACGCTCCGCGTGTCCGGGGGAGCAGAGGACGTGCTCCGCACGTCCGGTAGAGCAGAGGACGTGCTCCGCACGTCCGGTAGAGCAGAGG
>DATJFU010000236.1:0-10473 GCA_035495495.1 Bdellovibrionota bacterium | reverse complement strand
TTCACACTCTCGGAATGGTGGGTCCTGCAGGACGAGAAGGGAGAGCGGGGCGCGGACAGGCAGGCGGTGCCTCACCCGCCGTCTCAATCCCCGGGGTCAATATTCTATGGATGTGGTGTAATCGCGATGATCGTAATTACATTCTTGCCGGGGCCGTAATGCCAGAAGACGCGATAGGCAGCGGCCGTTTTGTTCTCGGCGTAGGCTTCAAAAACTTCTTCGCCATTTTCTCCGGCGAGAGACGAGTACTTGTGTGTATTTAGCCCAGGATGGCGCGGATTGACTTCGAGATAGCCCAGCGCCTTACGAACCGCCTTGAGACGCTTTTCGAGCCCTTTGTCTTCTTCAAGCGCGCGTAGATTGGAATCCGCTTCCTGGGTGAATTTCAGCTCGAAGGACATTTGAGGTCATTCGTCTTTCTCGTCAACGAACTTGGCAAAGGAACCGCGTGAACGGACCTCACCCTTCGCGGATTGGGCAAGGCCGGTCTTCACGCTTTCGAGCGCGCGCTTGTTCTCAAAAAGCCATTTCTCACGAGCAGGGATTTCGACCATAGGCTCTAAGAGGAATCCGCCGCCTGGTTGCTCAGATACGAGAAAGCTGCTGACCCCCTCGGCGAGCTTGCCCAGCGTGATGCGGCCCTTAGAGTCCGGTCTGACTTGGACAGTCTTTTTGATGGCGGATGATCTCGACATTGTTCAACTCCTAAGTCCTATTCTCGCCAAAAGTGGGAAATAAGTAAAGTGGGAAATGTCACCAATCCCACCAACTAAGTACCTAAAATGACTTGAATATAGAGTGACCGAGTCCTGCCCTCGTCGGGTCGGGCTGAACTACTTGCGGACGCAGTCCACGGTGCCCGAATAGGGCATGCGGTCTTCGTCGGTCGAGATCATGTCGAGTTTGCCACGAAGGTGTTTTTTGTCGTGGCCGACGGTCTGGAGGTCGAGCTGAAAGCCGTTGGCCTGACCCGCAACATGGGGCTGGGTCACGGTGAGCTCGCCCGCCGTCAGCGAGAACGCGGAGAGCTTCTTGTAGCGCACGTTGAAGAGCGCATCGCCCGGACCCGAAAACATGCCCGTGGCCGAAGCCGTGGCACCGGTAACCCGGATCACGAGCGGCGTTTCAAAAATCGCGTCGTCGTTGCAAGTGAGCGTGTACTTGACTGAGCCCAGGGCGGGAGCCGAGACGGACAGGGCTGCCAGAGCCAGGAACAGGAATTTCGATTTCATGAACTCTCCTTCTGGTTTTCTCGCAACGCCGGTGCTGCCCTTCGTAGAACCGAGCGGGGCATCCGTCAACACTCTGCGGCAGATTGCATAACGCGTCGAATCAATAACTCATGTTGCACGACCGTAGTGGCCGTTGCAGGGTCCACCACTTTCCAAATCTCGCCACATATCTCAATTCACACATATCGCAGTGCGTTATAGATTGCGCACACGGTCCCTCACTTTGAAACGAGGACAAAATGAAGACGAACCGCTTGGTCCTTCTGCACGCCATCCTGGCCTTTTGCCTGAACGCGACTGCGGCGCTGGCCTCCGATCCCATGCCGGGCTCCTGCCTGGAAACCCATGAGGACGCACCCGTTGGCGCCGTCTGCATGACGAAGGCCGGATACCTCTTCAAACGCTTTTACGACGGCTTCTTTAACGAAACCGGCTGGACCGACCTGACCGCCGGTCTCAGCCTGATGGAAGACATGACGGAAGTCGGGTCCATCACGCCCTGGATTCCGCGCAAGGGTCCCGACGGCGCCCTCCTGGGGGGCGACTGGTGGCTCATGGCACTCAGGCACTGCCAACGACGCCACCAATTTCTTCCTTCTGTGACGGACTTTGAGACCTTGGAGAAACACGGGTACCGCGAGATTTTTTGGGACATGTTCGCCAGAGAGCCTTGGACCTCCACTCTTGTTCCGGGAGACGGCAGTCAGGCCTATGCGATCTGGGACACCGGAACTCCATTCCCGGCCGCCCGCCAAGAAACCAACTACCACTTCGCGGCCCGCTGCATGGGCAGGGCGGCGACGCCCGCCACCCCCGAGAGCAGCCCCCGATAACGGGCATCACTCCATGACTAGCGCGCGAGTCTCGATCTGGACCTGAATGCCGTACTTCTCACGCGCGATGCTGTCCACGAACGTGCGCGCGGCGTTGAGGACGTCGTGGCCGACGGCGGCCCGGGGCGTACCGGGCTGGTAACGGAGCGTGATGACGATGGTCCGAGGCGGTTGCACGGCATAGTCGATCGAGTACCCGTCTTTCTCCCAGGTGCGGCAGTACTTGCGCTCGAGCTCGAGGTAGAGGGCGTGAACCTGGTCCGCGTCCGCCGAGTCGGGGGCACGGTCGGGGGCATGGCAGCCCCCGAGAGAGGTCGACGCCCCCAAGAAGAGGACAGAAGAGAGAATCAGGCGCATGGCCACGGCCCACATGTCCTAATTTTACCGCTGGGGTCGGGGGCCCCAGCGTGGAGATTTCCCCGCTTGTGTCACCTCCGACACTCCGGAGACAGGGCAGGGATGTCGAGCCATTGAACAGCAGGGGGGCCTCAGATTCCACCTAATGGGCCCCGGCGCGGCCCAGGCCTTGCTCATAGGGAGGCATGACTCGGAATCTATCCGTCCGCCTATTTGCCGCCGCCCTCGTGCTGACTTCGCCCGCCGGGGTCGGCACGGGCCCCCTGAAGGACTGCCGTCTCACGGACCGGGTCCTCTTTCAGTTCACGCTGACCCAGAGTTACGGCGAGGACGTGGGACAGGCCAAGCATACGAACTATCTTGCTCACTCGGACGCCCGCGGTCTGATCGTGCTCGAACCCCTCTCGGGCCTGGATGCCCTCCAGCACTCTAGCCCGCTCACGATCGAATACCGCAGGGATCGCCAGCTTTTTCCGGGCGCCTGGAACAGCGCCGAGCTCCGGACCTCGGCCGCGGGCTACATCGGCTCGACCGAGCCCTCGGCCGCATGCCTCAACGAAATGACCACGCGGGCGAGCGACAGCCTGGCCTACACGCTTCAGGGCGCCATGATCCCCTGGACCAGCGGCCCCACTGAAGCGGATATCTCGATTTCCAATCCCCACTCCGAAGAAGTGGGCGAGCACGCCGAAGGCAAGGGCACCATCGGCACGACCGGAAACGCGGGGCGCTGAAGATGAAAAGGCTCATGCTCGCACTGATCCTTCTGGTCTCCCACGGCGTTCAGGCCGGCGGGGTGGCTCAGGCCACCGTCACCGCCCCGGGCATCTCGCATGGGTGCCCGCTTCACCCCCAATTCATCCTGCAGGTTCGCACGGCCCAAGGGGAGGTCCCCTCGGACCACTACTTCTTGGCCGGCTACGGAACGGATGGCGCCGTCTCGATCAGGCCGACGGACGTCAGCTCTTCGGACGACATCGAGCTTCTCCCCACCCAGGTCGAGACCACGTTTCAGCTCCACGGCTCCGACGTCCGCGTCACCCTGATCGGGATCGGTGCCACGGGCGCGCGGGCCGGACGCTCACTCGCGACCAACTGCCTCGCCGGAGTCACGGCCGGGGTGGCCTCGACCCTCAAGGCGCGGCTTGCCCGCTCGGTCGCGGGGCGCTGAGGAATCCTAGCGAAGCGCCTGCACGGGCTGAAGCTTGGCCGAATGAAAGAGGCTCTCGACCCGGGTAGGATCGCCGGAGATGTACACCGTCGTGGTGCCGATGACGATCTTGATGTCCCGCTCCTGGTTACCTTTGTCGTCGTACTGGCGTTGGTAGGCCTTGCCGACGGGTGAGGCGATGGGCTTGTAGTCACCGACCTCCGGATTATTTACGCCAGTCTCCAGAGTGAACGTGGCCTCGATGTCGTGATTCGCCACCGCACTCGTCTCTTGGTTGGAATTCTCCATCTCGCCGTAGCCCATGAGCTTTTTCTTCTGCTCGATCAGCTCGTTGATCTTCTGGTTACCCTTCTCGATCTGATCGTATTTCTTGGCCTGCACGGCGGCGATGTTCTCTTTGGTGATCTCTTCGACCTCTTTGTCGATTGCGTCGATCCTGGCCTGATTAGACTTCTGGGTCTGCTCCTGCTTGGCCATCGTGCCCTGGACCGCCTTGAGTTCCACCTCGCCCCGCGCATCCCGTTCCTTTTGTTCGATCTGATACCGGCGCGTGAAGTGAAAGCTCTTGGGCGAGTACTCCTTGCACTGCTCGCCCAGATCCGGTTCTTTGGGGTCATCCGCCGCGGTCCAGCCCTGGGGTGCGGCGGGCGCCGCGGCCAGAAACGCCGCGCGGGCGTCGCGATAGGCTTTGCTCTCGGCCGCGGTCGCGGGTCGAGGGGTGCACTCGGAGTCCGCGTGGGCGGCTGTGGAAATAAACGCGAGGCAGGATGCCAGGAGGACAGTCTTGATGTGGGTCATGAATCCAGGCTAACCGAGATTCTTGCGGTACACCAGAAACCCGGACCGCTCCGCCACCTGATTGTAGAGCTTCATGGCCGTATGGTTGGTCTCGTGGGTTTGCCAGTAGACCCGCGGCGATCCCGCCGTTTTGGCGGCGTCGTACACGGCCTCGATCAGGGCCCGCCCCACGCCTGAGTGTCGGGCGTCTTCGGCCGTGTAGAGATCCTGAAAATAACAGGTGTGCTGGAGAAGGGTCGTGCTGCGGTGAAAGAGATAGTGGGCAAGGCCCACGAGACGGCCGCCGCCCTCGGCGACGAGCGCATGCATCGGCTCGTCCGGATTCAAGAAACGCGACCAGGTGGCGCGGGTGATCTCGGCGGGTAGCGCCGTCGCCCCAGACCTTCCGTAGAACGCGTTGTACCCGTCCCAGAGAGGCAGCCAGCGATCGTAATCAGAGGCGGTAATGGGGCGAATCTCCATGCCCCATGCCTACCATATCGAAATGAAGAGGGGGTCCCCGCCTTTTGGGGGTGGGGAGACGGCGGACCCCCTCTGCTTCAGGAGAGGCCTACGAGGCGGCCTTCTCCTTGGATCGGTCGTCGGACCCGATCTGTTTTCCGAAGAATCCCGATCCTTTCTCGGACGCGATCTTGATCTGCCGCGGCTTGGCCGACTCTGCCTTGGGTAGGTAAACCCTCAACATTCCATCCTCGTACTGCGCCTCGACCTTGCTGGAGTCGACCCCGTTCGGAAGCGTAAAGCTCCGTCTAAACTTTCCGTAACGCCGCTCCGAATGCCAGGCGGCGCTCTTGTCCTTACGTTCCTCCTTGCGCTCACCTGAAAGGATCACCTGACTGCCAATCACCTCCAGTTTGAGTTGGTCTTTGGTTACTCCGGGTACGTCCACCGTCAGTAGGTAGTGATCCGCCGTTTCTTCGACGTCCACCGCCGGATTCCAATCGGCATTCCAGCCGCGTGTACTCGGCGTCAGAAAGTCATCAAATAACTTTTCTACTTCAGTGCGGAAATCCGATAGGCCACCGAACCCGCCGTTCCAAACCGAAAGATTTCTATTGGTGTTCATGAATAGCCTCCTGTTCTCTCGACCCTTAAAATGGGGGCGAACAGGAGACTGTCAAATGGGGGAGCTGAGCACCGCGGCACAAGCATCCGGGAGCTCAGGCATTTTGCTGGGCTCCGGATGTTCGCGGAGTTGTTTGGCCTTGGCTTTGGCCTCGGGCGAAAACCATTCTTTCTCGAGGGCATCGCCGCAGCCGTCGCCGCCCTCGACGGGCTCTTGGGCGACACATTGGGCGTCGCCCGCCGGACAGGCCAGGCGCACGTGAAAATGGTCGTCGTGTCCCCACCAGGGTCTGAGCTTCTGCAACCAGGGCTTGCCCGCCTGCTCCGCGCAAAGCATCCGCTTGATCACGGGATTGATGAAGATGCGCTCGACCTCGGGACGGCCCGCCGCGAGAACCAGAAGCTTGAGCTGCCGCGCCGACCAGGCATGCGGATCGATCGCCTCAAAGTCCGCGGTGAGCATGGACGGCGACTCGAGATTTTCGCGCTCATCCAGATTGAGGGCGCGCCCGGCGTCCCAGAACCAGATGTCGACGTCGAGCCCCATCTGGTGGCTCGCATGGGCTGAGAGCGTCGGACCGCCCCTGGGCTGGCCCAGGTCTCCCACGAGAATCGACCCCGTCCCCGCCTTGAGGGACGCGCGCCCCAACCACTCCACAAAGGCCACGAGATCGGGGTGGCCGTAGTAGCGCCGGCGCGAAGGACGCATGACCTGATACCCGGGCCCGTCCGCATGGAGCGATTTTGCTCCGCGGATGCAGCCCTTGGCGTAGGAACCAATGGATTCGGCCTCCCCCGCGGTGGGCGTATGGATGGCGGCCCAGGGATTAGGAGCCGTCGCGCAGCCGGCCGCGAAGAGAACCAGTACCGCGGCCGAAATCCTCACCATGCGACGGGCCGATAGTCCTTGAAGAAATTTCCCCATGAGTGCTGGCCAGTCAGAAGTCCCGAGAAGATGGGATCGCAAACCCTCGCCGCGCCGTCGACGATGTCCAGGGGCGGTTGAAAGTCGTGCTCCGCCTGCTTGCGCGCGGAGATCGCCGCCGGATCTTCGTCAGTGACCCAGCCCGTGTCCACGGCGTTCATGTGGATTCCATCGCGCACGTAATCCCGCGCGGAGGTCAGAGTCATCATGTTCAGGGCCGCTTTGGCCATGTTGGTGTGGGGATGCTTATCGGTCTTGGTGTGGCGGGCAAACTGACCTTCGACCGCCGACACGTTCACGATGTGCTTTTCGCCGGTGCGGTCCCGGAGCATCAGGGGCTTGAGCTTGGAGCAGAGAATGAACGGCGCGACCGAGTTGACCAGCTGGACCTCGAGCAGTTCGGCGGTAGGCACGTCGGACAGTCGCATGCGCCAGCTGTTCATGGCCCGGTGGTCGACCTGCTGGAGATCCGCGTCGAGCCGACCCTCCGGAAAATACTGCTCGGTGCCGTCGTCGCACTTGTACGGAATCTGCGAGAGGGCGGCCGACTCGGTGATGCCGAGGGTGGAGGGCTGACCAGAAGGACGCGCTACGCGCGTCCGGTCAGCAATGCCATGCCATTCGGAGAGCCAGCCAAGGTCGGGCGATCCCGTCAGCTCGCGCCGGAGCTCGGCGTGCTGGGCCAGGATCTTGCGCGCGCCCTCGGTGAGGGTCTCGATCGGCGCGGACTCGAGGTCCACCATGTGCTTGTAGAAGCCGGGAGGGCGCCGCACGGTCTGGGCCGCGTTGTTGATCAGGATGTCGAGACGATCCAGACGTCGCTCCATGAGCTGGGTAAAGACCTCGACGCTCGGCGAATGGCGCAGGTCGAGCCCATGCACCTGCAGGCGGTCGCCCCAAACGCCAAAGTCGTTCTCACGCGCGAACCTCTGGGCCGCGTCGTGCGGAAAGCGGGTCGTCACCACGACCCGCGCGCCCGCGCGCAGGAGCATGAGGGCCGCCTGATAACCGATCTTGAGCCGGGCGCCGGTGATGAGGGCCACCCGTCCGTCGAGCGGCGCCGTCTGAAAACGCTTTTCGTAGTTGAGCGCGCCGCAGTCCGGGCACATGGCGTCGTAGAAGAAATGCACGCGGGTAAACGACGTCTTGCAGACGTAACAGTCCCGGGGACGTTCCAATTCCACCACCGGCTCGGCACCCGCCCCGGGGCCGATGAGTCGCCTCTCCGGCGCTACGAAGACGGCGTCCCTGCGGGCGGCGCGAATGTGAGTCGCCGCGCGCACCACGCGGTCCTTGGCTTCGAGCTGCTGCTTTTTGAAACTGCGCTTGGCCTTGACCCTTCTGCGAGCCTCGGCCTGCTCGGGATGGATCAGGCGCCCCGCCGCCATCATGAGGCGCACGCGATCGTCCTCGTTCAGGCGCGCGAGCACGTGTCCATCCGAGGCGATGGTCTCCAACACCTCAAAACAACGGAGCAAATCCTGCGGGCTGATCCCCTCGGGCGGCCTAGCGTCCATCTGCGCACCGTACCACATCTCGCCCCGCCAGGCCCTTCTTAAGCCGTTGTAAAGATACGAGAAAAATCAGCGGCTTAGCACCAGGCAATTACTGCGCACTGCATTAATTACAGCAGACTTAAATGATAAACTAATAGTGGGCGCTTCGGTTTGGGGGTCGGTCGTGTTTCGGCGAATTCTCATCTGCGGGCTATTGCTGGCGTCGGTGGCGATGACGTCGCGCCGACCCGCGTCCGTGAACGCCAATGCCATCGCCGCGAATCTGAGCGAGGTCACGCCCGCGGGCCCCGAGGCCTGCGAGGCCGGAAAGATCTACCTCGCCCCCGCCTCCCTCGCCGAGCCCGATGGGCGCCTCATTGAGCCTCTCCGAAAAGCGGCCCGAGAAGCCAACCCCTCGAAGGATTTGAGACTCGCGACCGAGGCCTACGCCCGTGGGGAGACGGCGCTCGGACAGGCGTACGCCGACCTGGCGGTCACGGGCCGCAAGGCGTGGAAGAAGTTTCAAACGCTCGAACGCGAAGGGCGCCTGGATTCCAGGAGTCCTGCGGTGCGCCGGGCGCGGGCGGTCGCGGACGCGTTGTCAGCGGCCGTGGGCCGCGAAGACCTGGGATGGATCGCCGTCTCGGGCGAAGACGACGGCCCCTACCGTCCCGTGAACGTGCCCTCGTCGCCGGATCAACAGTTCGACCTCATGGTTCCCGTCGCGGGGAGACAGGTTCATACGCGCTACATCGTCGCCGAAGGACTCAAGGAACCCTTCTCCGTTCTCGCCGCGCGGGGCGCGAAGAAAGGCCGCGCCCCGGCTTCTGCTCTACCGGATGCGCGGGGCGCATCCTCCCCTCGCATCCCCACGCTCTCGCCCAACGCCCGGGTCCTCGTTTATCTGCACGGCATGGACTCGCGGCTCGAGGAGGCCGCGGATCTGGTGAGGGCCCTGCGCTCGATCTCCCAGAAGACCGGCGAGAACTGGACGCTCGTCTCCATGGATCTGCCATCGTCCGGATACGCCGACAAGGTGGATCCCGAGACCATCGCCCCCGTCACCCTCATTGGGCATCCCCGCGCGTTTCCGCCCGGCTTCAACGCCCTCGGAACTCAGAGAGTCCCCGTGCTCGCCTTTGACGAGGAGTTCGTGGTTTCATTCATCAACACCCTCAACCACCAGATCCCCATCCGCGACCGGATCGAGGCCGTCATCGGCGGGAGTTTGGGTGGAAATCTGGCGTTCAGGCTCGGCCGCCGCAAGGACCTGCCGTGGCTGAGGCACGTCGTATCCTGGTCGCCCGCCTCCGTCTGGCACGGCCTGGCCGACGGAAACGACATTTTCAAGCAGATCGGCGTCGCCACCGCCTGGCGCAGGGCGGGCGGAGATCCTGACCGCCTCGAAGAATCCCCGGATCAAAGGCAGGACTTCTTTGGACAAGCCTTTACCGGCGACATCCAGCTCGGGCCCCTGCATATCCTGCGGCCCCAGCCGGAGTACTGGTGGCGCCGGGACTGGGCGTGCTTTCAGTCGTCGCTTTCGGAGGCCAAGCTGGAGCGGCAAGAGACTTATACGCGCAATTTCAGGCTCTGGCACTGGAGACTCGCGGCCGAGCAGCTCATCTACTCGCACCGGGGGGCGCCGGATGAGGCCAATCCCCCTTTCAAGTTGAACCGAATCCCCATGCTCCTCATGGCGGGCGAGGAGGACGACTTCAACTTCACGGGGCTGTTCAGCGCGACGCGCGAGACCGCCGAGGAGATGGTGGACACCCCGGGGCGCGCGGTCTTCTTTCGCGCCACGGGGCATTCCATCCACAACGAGCGGCCTAACGCCCTCGCCTCTGAGATCGTCAGGTTTCTACGAAGACCGGCTAGTAACTGACGGCGCAGTATCCGCCGCTCGCGTTGACCCAGTTCCGCTGGATCAGGTAGCTCACGCCGTTCAGGACGACGTTGTACTTGGAGCCGTTGGGCGCGGTCGAAACCGAGCCGAACGTCCAGGCGCACTTGTCGGCGTTCTCGTAACCGCGTTTGTCGTACCAGGCGTTGAGCTGGGGATCGGTCACGGCTTCTTCGAGTTCGTGCGAGATGATCGAGGCCATGCCGTCGGCGCCCGGGTTATCGTTGGGGCTCGTGGTCTGGGCTTCGCAGGAGGCGGGGCAACGCTGGGGGTTACCGACGAAGGAGTACTTGACCGGTACGCCGCTGACGTTGGCGTACGTGTGCCAGCCGCAGTACTTGGTACAGAAGCCGGAGCTGGCCGTCACGTCGGCCGACGTGAGGACAAAGTAAACGCCGTTGGGATCGAGGGGCAGGCGGCCGCCCGAAATCGCCGAGCTCACCACCGACTGAATGGCGGCATCCGAGAGGCTCGTGCCGTTGGAATACGCGTCGTCGGTCTCACCGGCCAAGGCCACCGAGTTGGCCACGCGGCCACCCGAGCCGTTGGTGTAGGTCGTGTTGATGTTGAAGTACGAAGAGCCGCCGATGTTGGAGGCCAGGTTCTCCAGGATCGGCTTGGCCGTGGCGTCGCCCGACCAGTCGCCGTACCAGATGTAATAGACGTTTACCGTGCCCAGCATGATGGGGC
>DATJFU010000235.1:0-3700 GCA_035495495.1 Bdellovibrionota bacterium | reverse complement strand
CGCCCTTCAAGGGGTTTGGTCTCAGCTATAACGCATTGCATTGCGTCTGCGGGGCCCGCCTGATAAAGGGCCTCCATGAACCGTCCATTAGCCCCCGTCTTCATCCTTCTGGGTGCCCTCATTTACGCCGGCTGCGACGTCCGGAGTTCTTGCGGAAGCCAATACAAGGTGGCCTCCCAGGTGGACGCCTGCATCGAGGGGGCCAAGAAAGGCGCGGTTCTGGCGGGGACGATCTCGGGGGCCGGCATGCAGGGGCCTGCTGCCTATGTCTGGATGAACCAGCAGTGCGAGGACGTCAGCTGCACCCAAGCCGACCCGGGCGACCAGGAGGCTTGCGCCACGGCCTGCAAGGCTAACGCTTCGTATATTCTTCAGAATCCCAATCCCACGCCGACGCCCTCGAACCCATAGATCGGGGGCGGTCCGTCATCTGGACGCCCTGCAGAAAATTTGACCCCCTCCTTCTTTGACCGCGACGGATGCGGTAAATACCCCCGTCGGTGGTTAGAAATTTTCTGGGGGAGCTCTTCTCAATGAATTCTCGCAAACACTTTCTGGCAGTGGGCCTTCTGGGCGCATTGGCCCTTCTGGCATCGGTTCCGGCGCACGCGGCGGTGGAATACGACCGAGTCGTCACCGCCCTGAACCAGCTGGTCCATGACTTTCCACAGCAGGTGAGCCCCTTTGTCCTGGGCACCAACGACCAGGGCCAGGCCATCCAGGGCATCCGCATCGAGGCTGCGACGCCTCCCGCTGCCGCCGCCGCCCGCACGAACTCGCTGCTCGTTGGCACCCACCACGGCAACGAGCGCCTCTCGGCCGACGTCTCCCTGACCACGGCCCGCAAAATCGCGCAGGCCCTGGCCAACCCCGCCCTTGAGAGCTCCAAAAGTCTTATCGACCAAGTTTTTTATGTGATCCCCGTGCTGAACATCGGCGGCTTTAATCGCAACAACCGTTACGAGAACACGGCGAGCGGCAAGACCATCGACCCGAACCGCGACTATCCCGATGCGTGCGTGAAGGAGAAGGCCAACTTCCAACTCAAGGACACCAAACTCCTCGCGGATTTCGTGACCTCGCACGGCATCGTGGCCACGATCACGGTCCACGGATACCTGGGCACGTTTACCTACCCCTGGGGCATCAACACAGACAACACGCGCTCGCCCGACGACGCGGCCTACGAGGCCATCGCCAACGAGGCGGTGCAGATCGACGGGTACCGCACGGGCACCCACACGGATGTGCTCTACGCCACCGCCGGCGCCTACGAGGACTGGGTGTACGATACCCAGGGCCTCTGGGTCATGCTGATGGAACTGGCGAACTCGCCGGATCTGGATCGGGACTCCGACGCCATGATCAAGTTCTTTGAACTGGCGCCGCGCAGCCGTTCGCAGAACCATGTGAACCTCGGGCACTGCCTCGAGACCAAGTTCAACGCCCTCATGCAGTCCCGCCCCTAATCGGGAAGGGGCTACGCTTTCTTAGGACGTGACCGCGGCGCCTGGACCTCGAGGTCCAGGTCGTCGGCCGCCGGATAGCATTGGCAGGCCAGGCGCCAGCCCGCCGCGATCTTGCGCGCGCTCAGATGGCGGAGCTCCTCTGCCGTCGGTGGGCTGAAATGGACCCGGCCCTCCATGGGCAACTGAATCTGATCGCCCGCGCAAATCCCATGGCCGCCGCAATCGCTTCCGATATCGAGTTCCTCGACCTGGGCGTGGCCCAGCAGGTTGAGGCCCCGCAGGCAGGGGGTCTCGACGATGCCGCGGGGCGTTTTGAACCGGATGGCCATACCTCCTAGGAGGTAACATGTGGCTTGCGTCGCGCGCCAGGGGTGGGGGACCATGGCCTCTCGGAGGAAATCCCCCATGGCCACCCGCGACGCCCGCTCGATTTTTGAGACCGCACGGCGAGTTCAACCCGACATCGCCGCCTTGAGCCTCAAGCAACGGCTGGCTTTCATCGCCAGTTTGCGCCGGGTGATCCTCGAGGACCGCGAGCAGATCATGGACCGGATCCAGGACGACACGGGTAAGTGCCGTTCGGACGCCCTCATGTCCGAGATTTTTCCGGTGCTCGAGCACCTCGAGTACCTCGAGAAGCACTCCATCCGCGACCTGACCGACCGCAAGGCGGCGACGCCCCTCGCGATGATGGGCAAGAAATCCGTCATCTACTTTGAGCCCCTCGGCACGATTCTCGTGATCTCGCCGTGGAACTACCCGTTCTACCAAGCCATCGTTCCGTGCACGACGGCCTTTGTCTCCGGCAACGCCACGGTCTACAAGCCGTCCGAACACACGCCGCTGCAGGGGCTGGTCGAAGGGATTCTCGGCAAGGCGGGCTTCAAGGCCGACTGGGTGCAGGTGGCCTACGGCGACGGCAAGGCGGGGGCGGACCTCATCGCGCAGATCCCGCAGAAGATCTTCTTCACGGGCAGCGAGGCCACGGGCAAGAAGATCATGGGTCTCGCCGCGAACCACCTCATCCCGGTCGAGCTCGAGCTCGGCGGCAAGGATCCCATGATCGTGTTTGACGACGCCAACGTCGACCGCGCGGCCGCCGGCGCCGCCTGGGGCGGCCTCACCAACTCGGGCCAAAGCTGCACCTCGGTCGAGCGCGTCTACGTGCACGAGTCGATCTACGAGAAATTCAAGACCGCGCTCGTCAAAGAGGTGTCCCGCATGCGCTACGGCGTGGACCGCGACGGCGACAGCGACATGGGCCGCATGACCGCCGACTTTCAGGTCGCCAAGGTGCGTGAGCACCTGCAAGAGGCCTTGGCCAAGGGCGCGAAGCAGCTCACGGGCCAGGGTTGGGACGGCAAGGACCGTCTGATTCCACCCATCGTGGTCGAGGGCGCGACCCATCAGATGAAGATCGTGAGCGACGAGACCTTTGGGCCCGTCATCCCGATCCTCAAGTTCAAGACCGAAGAAGAGGCAGTCCGCCTCGCCAATGACTCGCCCTACGGCCTGTCAGCCAGCGTCTGGACCCGAGATCTCAAGCGGGCCGAGCGGGTCGCCCGTGCCATTGTGACCGGCAACGTCTCGATCAACAACGTCATGCTCTCGGAGGGCAACCACGCGCTGCCCTTTGGCGGCGTCAAGAACAGTGGATTTGGCCGGTACAAAGGGGAGTGGGGCCTGCACTCCTTCTCGAACGTGAAGTCCGTTCTCATCGACAAGGACTCGACCAAGATCGAGGCCAACTGGTACCCGCTCACGGCCGAGAAGTACGGCCTCTTTACGCGCATGATGGTGGCCCTGTTCACGGGCGGTCTCATGGGCTTTGTCCGCTTTGCCATCTGGGGCATGAAGCTCGAGGGCTACTCCAACAAGGCGGGGCGGCAGGGCCGGGCGCCCTCCGAGGCCGGACCGATCGACGCGCGGGGCGCCGCCTCCGGTAAATCCGGCGGGCGAGGGGAGCGGCGGGCTGACGCGCATCCCTGAGCGGTCCCGCTGACTTAACTCCCATTGATTTTGTGCCGGAAGTTTGCGAAATCACGGGCAATGACCCAGAAGCTTTCGCGTCTCCAAGCCGTCGTTCTCCTGGCCCTGTTGTGCCTTTCGGGCGCCGCTCGGGCGGAAGAGATCTCGCCCCTCCCGTCGGCCGAAGCCGCTGGGTGGAAGCCGCTGAGCAAGGACGAGGGCATCATCGCTTTCGAAAAGAACATCCCTGGAAGCGACATCGT